>USLW01000029.1 GCA_900555605.1 uncultured Clostridium sp.
CCGCCGTTTCCAAATCAAACTCGTAGACGGAAACATAGCCGACAGGTTTATTCTCTCTGCGCATTTTGATTCTTGCCCAACGCTCTGCCTGTTGCTGAGATGTAGTCGCATAAAAACCCGTTCCAAAATCAAGGAAACTGTCGCTGGCAAAGAAAAATTGAGGGACGTGTGTGGCAGCCGTAAAAAGCAAGTTGAAGTTTTTACCGGCCTTATAGGTTACAAACAAAATGAAGGACTAACTAAGCGAGGCGCATGCGTTCGCCCTGTATAATATCGTGCGATAACTTTACAAATTGGTTGTTTTATGCTATACTATGAAAAATACAATGTTGAGATGAGTGCCAGAGTAGAAATAGAAGACCGCTATTACTCCATGCCGGAGATTATGAAATATCTGGGCATCAGCAGAGACACCGCCCTGCGGTGGATCGCAGCAAAGAAAATGCCCGCGCATAAGGTCGGAAAGAAGTGAAAGTTCAAGCTTTCCAAAATTGGCGAGTGGGTCAACAACGGTCGGGCGGAGGCATAATCGATGAATATTCTTTTATCGGCATTCAAAGGAGTCTATAACTCCTCTTATCAGTTGATTCGGGAATGTGAGAACGACAAGCTGCTTTTCACGAATTCATATGACGGTATTGACCGCGATATCGAAGAATTTGACTTTGACCCTTATCTGGGGGTAATCATGTTTGGCATCGATCCTCGGTTAAAAGATAAAATCCGCATAGAGCCGAAAGCGGCGCTTAACGGCAATGTTTGCAAAACCGCGTATGATGTCGGAGACTTCTCAGATGTATTTGAAATATATGGTTTGCAGGTAACGATAGCAAAGCGGGCGACCTCGTATCTGTGCAATTATGCTTATTACCGAGTTCTTGAAATAATGAATGGACGGGCATTATTTATTCATATTCCGCCGGAACAGTACTTAACAGAGGATCTGCGAACGGGCTTACAAAATGCTATTCATAATTTGATGGAGGCAGCACATGAAAAAGTTTAAAGCCATCTTTTTCGACCGTGACGGTACGCTTACCTATTTCAATCCCGAAAAAGAGGCGTGGCGTGATAAAACAATTTCACAGTGGAGCGGAAAGCCGTTTGGGCTTCCGTATGATAAGATGATGCACTTGTTCGGACTTGCATCGGAGGGCAGAAATCCGTGGTATAAAACGCTTGACGATGAACGCGAATTTTTCAAGCGGTATTATCGTTACTTGCTTGTTGGCGAAGGCGTAACCGAGAAAATTGACACCCGTGCAAACCTGTTGTTTTCCGAGCAAGGTGAGAACACATACACATAAAAGAATGATATGAAATGATACAGATACTGGAGGATGAGAAATGCAGATAAAGAATAGGGGAGATTATGCATATATAGAAAACGGAATTACAGAAGATTTCGGATGGACAAAGTGGTATGACTGGAGTGTTGTCAAACGACATACAGGCATCATCAATATATTCTTAGCTTTAGCAGTGGCAATTGGCGCCTTTGCATTGCGTCAATATCTTGCAAAAGATGGCATTTTCAATTTATTTATCAGCTTGATTGCAGCGGTGCTCGTTTGGCTTTTTATAATAACGCCAATCCATGAGCTTCTGCATCTGCTGCCTCTTGCGGGCTTCAGACTGGATGAAAAATGCGTTATAACCATCGGTAAAGGTACGGTGTCAGCTATTTATAACGGAAAAACAACCAAATTTAAGGAATGTATATCAATCATATTGCCTATAATAGTCTTGACAGTCATTCTTTTGCCGCTTACAATGCTTTGTACAGAACAAATAAGAATATTTATGATTTTTCTTTTGGTTCTCAATATTTACGGCAGTTATACAGATGTTTATCTGCTCTTTTATACAATGAAAAGAACCGATAAAAAGGATATAATATTTGGAATGTATAGAATGGAGCACCGTATATGACTACTGAGGAGCGAAAAAAGCAGTTGAAAAGCTATCTCGGCAAAACCGTTACGGTCAAAATCGACCGGCCTGCCGGATATGTACATAAAAAAGAAAAATACACCCTTATTTACCCGATAAACTACGGCTATATTCCCGGTGTGCTCGGAGGCGATGGCGAGGAATTGGATGTTTATATAATGGGCGTTGCCGGGCCGATTGACGAATTTACCGGAAGAATCATCGGCATTATCCATCGGGAAAACGATGTGGAGGACAAGCTTGTTGCAGCCCCGGACGGGATGGTATTCAATCAGACGGAAATTGCCGAAGCGGTACGGTTTCAGGAGCAGTATTACAAAACGAGAGTTGAATGTCTGCGCCGTAAATCCTGCGGATATATTGATACCGGCTCACAGCAGAGAATAAATGAAAAATTGACTCTTTTAGACGCCGAAAAACCGACCAACGGTATTTTCCCAATTCGTGAGGTTTCTCTTTCTTCCGCCATTGATGTGATCCGCCGTTCCTTCGCCACAGTCGCCTGCGAATTCGGCCTGACACGAGATAATTGCCCGATGCACACGAGCTTTATGACAATTGAGAGCCTGCAAGCACAGATAAGCCGGGGATGGCAGATGTTCGGCCTGTACTATGCCGGAAAAATGGTAGGATATGTTTCGATTTCAAAAGAAAGCGAGGATGCCTATGAGCTTCACAATCTCGCCGTGTTGCCAGAATATCGGCATAGTGGATGCGGCAAGCTGCTTCTTGATTATACAAAAGAAAAAGTCCGAGAACTTTGCGGTCATAGAATTACTATTGGCATTATCGAGGAGAACACTCTGCTCAAAAACTGGTATACCGCGAATGAATTTGTGCACATCGGAACGAGAAAATTTGATCACCTGCCTTTCACGGTAGGATTTATGGAATGGAGAGACGAAGTATGACACATGCAGGGACAAGATTGATAAAGACATCACGCTTAACGCTTCGCCGTTTTACCTTTGTAAAATTAAAACACAAAAAACGGCACATAAGCGGTGCGCTTCTGTTTGATATTATGGGGGTAGTGTGATGATTATTGAAATAAAAAAATTAACTCCCGATCTTGCCGAGGATTACGCGCGTTATTTTGACACTACGCCCCATAATGATACTTACGGAATAAAATGTTATTGTGTTTCTTGGCGAAATGACGATTCCTATTTCGGCGATGACCACTGGTACCCGACACCAGAAGAAAGACGAGAACGTGCCATCCAATTCGTTAAAGACGGGAAATTGCAGGGTTACCTCGCTTACCACGACGGAAGAATTGTTGGATGGTGCAACGCTACCGCGGATTGCAGACTCGGTGTGAAACACTTGCACTCATGTGGATGGCCAATAGAGGAATGCCGTGAAGGCATTAAGATAAAATCCATATTCTGCTTTGTTATCGCGCCAGATGTACAAAGAAAAGGCATAGCCACGCAATTGGTGGAACGTGTCTGCCGCGATGCGACCCATGATGGTTTTGATTTTGTCGAAGCTTACACAAACGATAAATTCATAGATGACGGATACAAGGGACCGCTGGCAATGTATGAGAAATGCGGATTCATAAAGCATAGCGAACAAAATGGTAAAATAGTCATGAGGAAATCATTAAAATAGCATTATATCGTCCCGCAACAGCAAGTTGCTTTTTCCAAATCCCCTCCATGATATAATGAAGTGGAAAGGATGGTTTTATATGACTACTACCGCTGAATTTTTATTAGAGTTACGCAAAAATAATAATCTCTCTCAGGATGAAATGGCTGAAAGGCTGTTTGTCACGCGGCAAGCTGTGTCCCGATGGGAAACCGGCGAAACTGTGCCGAATTCCGATACGCTGAAAATCATATCTAAATCTTTCGGGGTATCTATCAATAAAATTCTCGGACAACCGCAAAATACCACCTGTCAGGTGTGCGGTTCCCCGTTTGATGATAATTGTTACAGCCGTGAGGTTGACGGTACTGTAAACGATAAATATTGCAAATGGTGTTATATCAACGGCGCCCATAAATATCACGATCCGGAGGAGCTCATCGCTGATGTTGTGCCGCGTTGGAATTGGGGAACGCCAGAACAAATGTCAGATTGGTTGCGGAAGAAACTTTCGGAACTTGAATATTGGCAAAAAAGAGATTGATAGCGATATCAATTTTTCAGATAAACACTTGTATGCAAAGAATTTGTATGCTATCGTATAAACATGAAAGACGCCCGATTCATCTGAATCGAACGCCTGTTATTGATATAAATACTGCTTGTTGGCGATCCTAAAACCATTGATTTTTCAGGGTTTTGGTAAAAAGCTCTGTATCACCACTCGCACCAAATGCATATAATCCGAACCTCGGCGCTATCTTTCCGATCGGCGAAGGGTTTGGATTTGTGTTATATTTTGACTATTCGAACAAAAATCGCTTTTCTCGGATTCGGACAGGCAAAATCATCCGTGAGGTGTTTCAGGAATGGGCGGCACAAGCAAGAGCGTATAGGGATATGGTAACTGCCGAAAAAATGAAATTAGAGGATTTTGAGGAATGGCTCAAATCCGGAAGATGGGGTTGAAAGAGAATTTATTAAAACTGCTTGACTCTTACCGTACGTAAGACTGTATGCTTACGGTATAATACAAAAAGGAGCGTGTTTTCTATGCTTACGAAAATTGGCGATGTTACAAATAAATTTGGTATCTCCCACCGCGCTCTGCATTATTGGGAAAGTGCTGGAATTTTACAAAGCACACGCGGCAAAAATGATTATCGTTTTTATGATGAAGAAAATATGCAGAAGATAAAACAAATCGTGGTTCTTCGCAAATTGCGATTCTCCATTCCCTCAATACAAGAGATTTTTACATCTGATGAATTATCAAAAGTGATTGCTGTATTCACCGACCACTTAGACGAAACAAAGAAAGAAACTGAGCAGCTAAACGCACTGGGGACAGTTTTGAGGCAACTACTCAATCTGTTAAAAGACAAGCAAGATATAAATCGTGTATATAAATATCTCGATGCAACACATAGTACCGAATCGAAAGAATTAAAATCCGCCTTGAAAACGGTTTTAGCAGAGCCTGTCAAAGAAACCGCAATTATAGCGCCGCCCGAACCGATTATTGATATGCGCGGGATAAATTTATCACTTGAACTACTGACAAAAAAAGATATTCCCGAATTAACAGATATTATCAAACGCTGTTATCATAATACCGAGGCTTTGGATAAGATAATGGATTATTGGGATTTCAACGGATTTGATATGCCCGATTGCCGTTGGTTCTATAAAATCATGCAGGACGGCGGGTGCGTGGGAGCAGTCAATTTGGTTTATGTTGGAATGGAGGCTATGCTGATCCGTTGCCTTGCCTATATAGAGCCGGACAACAACATTTATATTTTTGAATTATTGAAACAATTGCACCCCGAAATCATGTGTTGGAATATCTATTATCCGAACGGAAATAATGAGGGGCTTTTTAATTTTGATTTTGAAGGCAAAAAGCGTCAGTTTGGGGATGATAATGGATTCACTTTTTATACGGGCGCTCGATGGAATCGTTATATTAAGATGATAAAACCTCACGATGAAGTATATAACGGCAGCAAATACCGTTTCGCTTTATTGGACGGCTCAATGGACGGCGTTTCATTCCGATTCTTCGGAACGGATAGACTGGATTGGTACGACGGCAAGATGACGAATTGGCGCGTTACCGATTGTGATTTTGGAAACGCTCTCATTTATGACAGTTATATAGGCAATAGCAAATTTATTGATAGCACACTTGATAATTGTGTTTTTTTGTTTAATAGTTTTAAAAAATGTAAAATCGATAATTGTGATATATCCGGCATGACTATCGACGGTATAAATGTAAAAGATGCTTTGGATTTTTATAAAAATCAGAATGGAGAGTGTGAAAAATGAGCCTTGCGGAATGTCAAGTCGTTTCAAATCAATTACAGAATACGGTAGTAGGTAAAACCATCGTAAAAACAATCGTCAACCAAAATCCTCACGGTTTCGTATGGTTCGCCACTGAGCCGCAATATGCTTTTGCCCCCAAAGAAATATCCTGCAGGCAAGCCGAACAATATGACAAATTGCTGACAGGCAAAAAAATACTTAAATCCAATGTGCTTAGTCATTATAACTATTTATATATTGGTAATAGGGCATTAATGTTCAATACCCTTTCTACACGGTACTACGGTGCATCCGAAAAACAACCGAAACGCCATCAATTATATCTTTTGTTGGACGACGGTTCAGCGCTGGTGTTTTGCGGTTCACTTGGCGGACCGCTTTTTCTCTTTGAAGTCGATGAAGACGGCTGGGCAATTCATTGCCGGAATGATTTCCCTTCGGTATTTTCAGATGATTTTACCGAAACATTTTTCTTGGACTTAATAAAGAATACCGATTTAACAAAATTAAAACCCGCCAAAAGCGTAAAATGCTTTCTTGCCACTCAAAACCGTATTCCCGGTTTGGATAATACGATTCTACATGAAATACTTTGGGAAGCGCAGGTCAATCCTAAAAGTATCATGGCGTCGCTTGGACAGGATGCATATAAACGCTTATATGCGGCGATAAAGAAAGTATTCCCGGCAGTGGTTACTGCCGGGGGATTGGATACACAAAAAAATATTTATGGCAATTTCGGCAATTACGTAACAAAGGCAAGTAAACATACTCTTGACAAGCCTTGTCAGAGGTGTGGCGAACTCATTGTAAAAGAGGCGTATATGGGCGGTGTGGTTTATTATTGCTCGAAATGTCAGCCTTTTATTAAAAATTGACGGAGGGGAATATGGTATCAGAAAACTTGCTTTTATTCGCAGCAAACAATTACGAATTTGATAAAGGGACACTACACTTCATTAGTGAATCTACCAATCAAATATACGCATTTCAAAAAAATAATAAGCGGTATATATTACGTTTTTCGGAACGTCCGGCAAAACAAATTCACGAAACAAAAGCTGAAATGGATTGGCTTTATTACCTTGCAAAAAATAATATCGGCGTTGGTCTACCAATGAGATCCAAGCATGGTGAGCTTGTCATATCAACACAGGACAACGGTAAAAACTTTATTGTCACGTCTTTTGAAACTGTGTCCGGCAGTTTTTGGGATAAAAATAACCTTAATAAATGGAATGAAAAAATTTTTTACAATTGGGGTAAAATAATGGGCGATATACACCATCTTACAAAAGAATTCAAACCTGCGAACGATATTGATATTCGCAGTACATTTGACGGCAGATTTGCACTTGATAATAATGTAAAAAACTGTCCTTCAGTCAATAAAATCGTTGAAGATTTAATAAACGCAATCATGGCGTTACCCAAAGATAACGATTCTTACGGGTTGATTCATAACGATATGCACCAATGGAATATGTATATAGACGGCGATAAAATGAATGTATTTGATTTTGATGACGCTTTATATGGTTGGTATTCCCTTGATATCGGAATCGCGCTTTATCACGGTTTATGGTGGGGACGGAAAAATGATGCCGGACATGATTTCACGAATAGTATAATCGAAAACTTTCTTAAAGGTTATCTATCCGCAAATCATTTAAGCGATTTTTGGCTTTCAAAAATTCCGATGTTTATGAAGTTCCGGCAGATATGCAAATTTAGTTGGTTTTTTGATCCTGAAAACATTGATGACCATCAAAAAGAACGTATCCGCAATATAGAAAAAGGCATTCTGTTTTCAGATTGTGAAGTCAATAATTTTTTCAAATAATAGAATATACGAAATGGTATAACGAAAAGAAAATCAAAACATCACTTGAAAATATGGGCCCAAGGGGTACAGGCAGAGCCTTAGATTGACGGCTTAACCGGTCCAAGAATTTGTCCGTACCCCCATTTACTTTGAAAATTGAGGATTTCCGAGAAGACAGCGTTTTTATTATCACGCACTGCTGTTGCTTTTCCGCTTTCTATGGTATAATATTCAAAAATTTCATTTGGAAATATCAGAGCCCGAAAAAACAAACAGGGAGAGGCCGTATGGAAATTGCATTTTTGAGTGACAGCATCACGCTTGGTCATAGCTTAACTAATTTCAAAGGACGTTTTCTCACAGTCTTGTGTAAAAAATAGGGGCTGAGGAGCATAGCTATGGAATTACAGGTACACTTATGGCAGAATCCGGACTGAGCAGAAAGAATGCTATGGCTTTTACTGATTTCCGGGAACAGTTGATCGGCACCGATTATGTCATCCTATTTAACAGGATGGATGACTGCTTTTGGGGAGATCGCCCGATAGAGCTTGGAAATACCCTGCCGGCTGCCGCATACTTTCAAACAGCAGTTTCTGATTTAATTAAAAATTTTCTTGCAAAAGCAAATGCCGTATTCTTATTACGGTATAAGCAATTATGCGGGAAGAAAGCACTTTCAGGATGTGCGTGAATCTGTATTGGCTTGACTTTGCCTGGAAAAGACTTACCGCAGATGGCTGTCATCCAAATGAAGAAGGCTATGCCCGGATTTTCATACGGATACCGGAAGATGTTTTTCTGACCAACAAAAATACATTTCGAATATGGAGGTATTGAACGCGCTATGACGGCAAGAGGTAAAAATATCAGCGTGTATTTAATGGACGGCGATGCAACGGGACGGATGAAGGCGACCATTGCCAACTGGACAGGCGTTGCATACAAGATTCCGCGCACTGCCCTGCATTTGTGCAGGGAACGGGAGGATCTCAAGCAGAGCGGCGTGTATTTTCTTTTCGGTACGGATGACCAGACCGGAGAGGGTGTCGTATACATAGGACAGGCCGGTGAACGGAAAAACGGCGAGGGACTTCTTGAACGCTTGACAGAGCATAAGCGCAATCCGGATAAGGACTACTGGACAGAGGCGGTGGTGTTTACTACTTCCAATAACTCGTTCGGTCCGACGGAGATCAGCTATCTTGAAAATCGTTTCTGTAATCTTGCCATTTTGGCGAACCGCTATATTGTGAAAAACGGAAATGATCCCACGCACGGCAATATCACTGAGGAAAAGGAATGTGAACTGGAGGAATTCGTCGATTATGCGCGTCTGATCATGGGGGTTCTCGGTCATAAAATATTTGAGCCGCTGCTCAAAGCCGCTGCTCCGGTTTCGCCGGCTGCGGTAAAGGATGAGCCGGAGCCGTGCCTGTATTTTGAAACAGCGCACGTAAAAGCGGCGGGCCGCCGCACGGCGGACGGATTTGTAGTGCTGCGGGGCAGTAAAATCGATGCTGCAGTCAGTAAAAGCTGTCCTGAAAATGTTGCGAAAATTCGAGCAAATGCTGCTGAACGCATAAATGACAATGTACTAAAGGAGGATGTGCTGCTTTCCAGTCCTTCCGCCGCGGCGTCATTTGTCAGCGGCTCTGCCAGAAACGGAAATCTCACATGGAAAACAGCGGAGGGCCTTACGCTGAGGCAGCTGGATGAAAAGAGCGACAATGAATGAAGTCCTGTGCGTTCATTGCCATATAAGGCGCATATAAAAGGCATATAAAAAGCAACATAAAGGAGGCTGCTTTATGCTTCTGAAACCGATAACGGTAAATCTGGACGAGTACCCGGAAGTTTTGCACCCGTACCTGCGCGATGCAAAGCTGTACGACAGCAGCAGCTCGCCAAACGCAACGGTGATCTTTATCGACAAGAAGAACGGTTACTTTCTGAAAATCGGTATGCGTGCCGATTTAGACCGTGAATATGAAATGACGCGTTTTTTTCATGGGAAAGGCTTGGCTGCGGGTACTGCGGAATATTTTTTTGATGGGAATCATGCGTATCTTTTGACTGAAAAGCTTCCCGGCGACGACTGCACCGCGGCAAAATATCTTCAGCGGCCGGAGCGATTATGCGACACGCTTGCAGAGCGGCTTGCACTGCTGCACGCCTTGGATTATCTGAAGTGTCCTGTTCAAAACCACACGGAGCGGTATTTGCGCAAAGCCGAACAAAACTACAGATCTCAGCACTACGATGCTTCTTTGTTTCCTGATAACTGGGGCTATACCACGCCTGAGGAGGCCTATGAGGTCATAAAGTCGAAAGGCCATTTACTGCAAACCGACACGCTGCTGCACGGCGACTATTGTCTGCCGAATATCATTTTAAACGACTGGCAGCTCAGCGGGTTCATTGACCTTGACAGCGGCGGTGTCGGAGATCGTCATGTCGACCTGTTCTGGGGCGCATGGTCGCTGTCTTTTAATCTGAAAACGGACAGATACCGCCGGCGTTTTTTTGATGGATACGGGCGCGAGAAAATTGATGAGGAAAAATTGCGGCTCATTGCCGCCTGTGAGGTTTTTTAATACCGACAGGTTTGATCCGCTTTACGGAAGGCTGAACTCCGGAATCATTCAGGTTTTGCTTTGCGGCTTTGATTTTGAAAAACAAAGGATGTCAGGAGGCCGGAATAGAGGTACCGATTGCGACCGTTCCTGTGCTGCACGCGGGGCGAACGATAGCCCGGAACCCTTTACCGTCAATATTGCGCAGGCCGCTTGTCAAAGCCGGAATTTTCGAACAGCTCTGTGGACAGGCTGTCACCTGCAGCTGACGCTGCCGGCCATTAGAAAAACGACAATATAAATGAAATGGGGCCAGTCTTTTGCAGAAGGGTTGAGCCCTTTTTTTATAAACAGCCATATCGGCGGGTACAGCCCGCATGAATCGCATGCGTTTTCCTGTTATCATATAATCATTTATTTGGGACACAATAGCAACAATCAAAGGAGGAAGAAGCATGGAAATACTTCAAGTAATTTTAACAGCCCTGCTATCGGCGCTTACATTATTCATCATTGCAAAAATGATGGGCCATAAGCAGGTTGCCCAGCTTGATTTTTTCGATTATATAACGGGAATCACAATTGGCTCCATCGCAGCGGAATTAGCTACGGAGCTCGAATCTCCCTGGAAGCCGCTGATTGCTATGATTATTTATGGATTGCTGTCGGCCGGATTCAGTATTCTGGAAAATAAGCTTCCCCGAATCCGGAAATATATGAACGGCACCCCGACGATTATTATGCATAACGGCAAGCTTTATCGTAAAAATATGAAGAAAGCAAAACTCGATTTAAGTGAATTTATGATGATGTGTCGGCAGGCGGGATATTTTAATATCAGCACGATTCAGACGGCTGTTTTTGAATATAACGGAAAGCTCTCGATCCTGCCTGTCTGCGATCAGAGACCGCTGACTCCGGCTGACATGTGTATAAAGCCTGCTGCGGCATGTATTTATACAGAAGTAATCATGGACGGCCGCGTATTGGAGGACAATCTGAAACGGATGGGACTTGACTTCACCTGGCTGCAGCAACAGGTAAACAGCCAGGGCTATTGCAATGTAAAAGAGATCTATTTAGGGTTATGCGATGAACCCGCCAGCCTGTCTCTTTATACCGGAGAATAGGTATAAAGAGACAGGCTGCATCTTCCGTGCTGCTGATCATAAAGAATCGGACCGATGCCGCAAAAAACAGCATCGGTCAATGGCGTTTCGGTCAGCCGCCGAATGCCTGTGAGAGGTCGGCAAGAATATCGTCAATATGCTCTGTGCCGATAGAAAGCCGGATGGTGTTCGGTCTGATCCCCTGATCCAGCAGTTCCGTTTCTGTCAGCTGGGAATGGGTTGTGGTGGCCGGGTGGATGACCAGGCTCTTGACGTCCGCAACATTGGCCAGCAGGGAAAAAATGTTCAATTTGTCGATAAATGCATGGGCCTCTTCCTGTCCGCCCTTGATTTCAAAGGTGAAAATAGACGCGCCGCCGTGGGGAAAATATTTCTCATACAAGGCATGATCCGGGTGATCGGGCAGGGAAGGATGATTGACTCTTTCCACCTGCGGATGATCTGCCAAGAACGCCACCACCTTTTTTGTATTTTCTACATGCCGGTCCAGCCGCAGGGACAGGGTTTCGGTTCCCTGCAGCA
>USLW01000030.1 GCA_900555605.1 uncultured Clostridium sp.
GGCTGTGACTGCACGATATGAGTCGCCGGAGAAAGAAAACAGCGAAAAGCCCCTGATGATTAATATCTGCATTACGGATCAAAAGCAACCGCTGGAATATGCTACCGGTTCTGCAGACGGGTGGCCGGGCAAGCATTGCTATACCGGTCGGCTCCGGCCCCAGGGCAGGCGCCATTTTAAGCCGATTACATATGAGCGGGGCCATACCGATGAGGCGACATACCGAATTGCACCGCGGGAGTACGCGGATTATTATGAAATCGGCAGTCTCAGAGGCGTGGACGGCGCGGCGGTTACGCATGTGGTAAATGATTTTGCCCGTATGATGATTATGGACTGGAATTTAGGCGCGGTAACGGAAAACCCCAACTGCTTTTTTGAACTGCCGCCCATCGAACAGCACTGGATTGTCAATATTTTCAGTACGCTGTGTGATATCGCGCCGCTGCGGACAATCAAAAACAGCCTGTATATTATCCGGGATAAGCTGCAGGCTGCCGACGGACATCTGACAAGTCCGTTTCCGCAATCGCCGCAAAAGGATGGATGGGGACATCATTACGGGGACATGGGGCCGGGCTATGTAATCGCGCTCTGCACACTATACAGTCTTACCGGAGATGCAAAAATGGCTTTTGATTTGAGACAATCCGCAGAAGGCGCCGTAGCGTATGAGGCGCATACCTTTTTGGATAAGACGCGCTATGTTTGCACGGACATGGACCCGGAGAACCATGAAATCCGCAAACACAGCGATTATTGGGAACACACGAAGGGCGGCTGCAACGGATATGTTACCGTGATGTATTATGAAGCCCTGAAGCGGCTGGCACAGTTGGAGCTGCATCTATATCAGGACCCGGAGAAGGCACAGGCCTATGAAACCCTGGCGGAAAAAATCCGGGTCGGCTTTTATAAAACCTTCTGGTCTGAACAAAGTCGATCCTTTTTATATTCCACGGAGACGCCGGATACCTGTTATCTGCCTGTCCAGGCTGCGGCGCTGCGAGCGGGAATTGCACCGGACCGCGCATGTGAAAAAGCACTTGTACAGACGGTGGAGCGTGAAAATGCAGTATTTCATTTGGGCTTTCACGCCATGAATATCCGGAATATTTACGACCGTGAGGACCCTTGCAGATACCTGCATTCCAATTTAGGAATGGACGGGGGCTGGTACGGCTGTGCGGACGGCGATTTTTATGCCGGCTTTCCTGTATATGGCGACCGAACGCTGATTCCGCGGTACATTCATCATTTTACGGAATATTTTAAGCAGACGGGTTTTCTCAATGCGACAGCCTACAAGCGCGACGGGGTAACGCCTTCGGATAACTATTTTTCCTGTTTTCCGACACATGCCGGCCCCATATGGGGACTCTTTACGTATGGCTACGGGTTTCAGCCGGAAGCCCATCGCCTGTTGATTGCGCCGTTCCTGCATCCGTGTATGAACGGATCCGTTGTAAAATATCTGTGGCGCGGACTGCTTTTGACGGTGCGCTATGATACGCCGTATCGCTTTACCGTTACCTTTGCGCCGGGCCGCCGGATATCGGAGGAGATCCGTCCCGCGCCGATTTTTCTTTCTTTTATCAATCAGACGCCGGGACACGTTTACCATGTCCGGCGCGGCGAGCGATTGCTTGATATACCTGCTGATTCAGAAGGTGCTGTGCTTGTCTGCCTGACGGAGGATCAGACTGCAGGCGGGCTGCCGGAGATGGGAGAAGGGGAAGTGACGGCTGTTGCCGCGGAATTACTAAACCCCGATCCGGAACGGATTTATGCGGATCAGAGAGCGGCATATCAAAAGCCGGTAGCGGCCTCGAGCTCGCTGCAGCAGGAAATCAGCACCGAACACTGGCCCCTGCTGCTGACAGATGGTTCCTATACAAGCGGTTACTGGTCACCAGAGCCTTATGATGAAAAGCCCTATCTTCGGATCGATATGGGTGTTTGTACCATTATCGGAGGCCTACGGCTTTATGTAGCAGATGCGGATTGCTATTATTACGTAATCGAGGGCTCTGAGGACCCTGCGCTTGCCTGCTGGGATATCCTGGCGGATCGGTCGAAAGAGGGGGTGACCGCGGATTTCCGAAATCCGATCCAGGAGACTTTTGCATCCATGGAAGAAAACGGAACCGGATATCATTATTATCGGATTACCTTCTGCGGCACAAGAACGCAGAAACCTGTCAGGATCACAGAGATAGAAATCGGAGGAAGTACCGTGCGGACAGGACTTCCAGAGGGCTATCCGGCATACTTTTACGTAGAAAAGCAAACGGATCGGAATCGGAATCTTGCGAAACATAAGCCTGTGACGACAAATTCCGAAATTCGGGGCAGTGAGAACTGGGCGGTAGATAAATTAACGGATAACAGTCGGAATACGAATATTGAGTCAGCCGGATACTCGTCGGAGGCCTTTTCCAATGCCGCCTGTACCGTATGGGTGATGATTGATCTGCAGGAAATCTGCGAGATCGGCAGGGTTGTGCTTGCTCCGCGCAGTGATAACGGTTTTCGGGGCGCATTTTTTCCGGTCGATTACAGCATTGACGTCTCAGAGGACGGCACGGTTTGGAAAACGGTCTACGAAGCTGTCGGCACGAAGCAGCCGGAGCAGCCTGTAGAAGTATGTTTTCCGGCGGTCAGCGGCCGGTTTGTGCGTTTAACTGCAACCCGACTGCGAAACAGTTCTGCGGGTGAGCATCGTCTGCAGCTGGCGGAGATGGAGGTCTACGGCCCTGCGGAGGAATGAAAGGTGAGTGTATAAGCGGGGGCGTATATCGGAAATGTAAAACCGGCGCAGTTTTTTGACGCGCCGGTTCTTTCTGTATGAGCTGCCGCTGATTCCTTCAGCTGAAGAATTAGCTCGTTTTTCTGCCTGCTTTTATTTCAGCTCTGCGCCGCAGCGGGAACACTTTGTGTCCTTTTTATCGTTCGCTTGCCCGCAGTTTGCGCAAAACCTGAAACTGATATCCTGCTGCGGTCCGCCGGCGGCGGGCGCTGCATTGGGTGCAGCAGCAATCGGGGGATTGGCATTGGGGGCGTACCCATTGGGCGGTACCGGCTGTCCGGGCTGTCCGTAAGGCGCCGCGCCGTACGGCGGATACTGGGGCGGATATTGATTGGGCTGCTGATACGGGTTCTGCGCATATGGATTGTATGGCGGCGCCTGCTCCTTGGGATTCATGACGGCTACGATAATGATGCCGATGACGCCCAGCAGCCCCAGCCACATATAAGAACTGGGCAGTCCCTTTGAGCGGGCGATCGCCCTGCAACCGAATATGCAGCCTATGGCAACGCCGATTGAAATAATAGCGGCAACCACCAGAACAACAATCATCGCACCGATTGCTTCCTCCGCTGCGGGTTCATAATAACTGTACAACTTTAAAAGATCCATGATAAAATCCCCCTATCGTATTTTCAATTTATACTATATCATGCTGTTTTGGAAAGATCAATTCCTATATGCATAAATATATTGATTGTTTTTTAAATATACGCAATGCCGCTGTTTTGCAGATCCTTTCCTTCCGCATTTAAAGTGATCCTGCTAGGGCCTGAAAGGCTTCCTCCATCTGCCGGCGGCATTCCATTGTAAGCCGCTGGATTTCCTCTGTCTTACCTGCGGCAAGGTCTGGATAGATGGGCGGCAGGAAGGTAAGACGGACACAGGGCTTGCGTTTGAGCGCCCAGAGACCTTTTCTTTTATGAAACGTAATGACTGCAGGTAAAATAGGCATCCGGCTGCTGACCGCCAGGTGAAAGGCGCCGGATTTGAAATTGCGCATTCCCTTTTGGTAATACGGATATAGAATCCCTTCGGGATAAATATGCACAAAGCATCCTCTTCTCAGTGCCGTACCCATGGAGCAGAACATTCTGCGGATCTGCCGGGGATCCGTAGAGATGGGTACGCCGCCGAGAACGCGGATCAGGCGGCGTACAACGGGAATCTTAAAGTTTGATTGCAGCGTCGCATAATAAACTCGTTTTTGGCGGAATGCGCAGTCGAGCATCGTACAATCCATCATATGAACGTGATTGCAGACCGTAACAGCACCGGATTCCTTTAAGGCGGCAATATTTTCTTTTCCGCAGACCCGCAGTCCGAAGGCCAATCTGTTATAAAGATTCAGAATGCCATGCGCAGCGGCGCGGACCGTTTTATGCACTGCCGTATGAAAGGCCGAGTCCCGGAGATAGTCGTAATCCTGATCAATGGTAAACTTACAGGGAGTCCACATTTTAAGCGGATGTGCGCCGGAGGCCGGGTCTGCAGATTTATCCAGCTGTCCCATGCGTTTGATTCTCCTCAATGGATTCCCGGAACATAGCTTCTACAGCTGAGACACAGTCGTCCAATCTGTAGTTCTTTGCATGCTCGCTGTAGCGTTTCCCCATTCTGATCCGTTCGTCTTCATGCTCCAGCCAATAATCAATCCGCTCTGCCAGCGCGCGGCTGTTGCCTGCGGGAAACAGACTCCGCTGATCCAAAGCAAATTGCGGTGTCGCGGATTTCGGACTGTCCGCAATGACCGGAACGAGCCCGCATGCAAAGGCTTCCATACAGGACATGGCCTCAATTTCCATATCTGCGGCATGCACGTAAAGATCGCAGAATGCGATGGTATTTAGAAGATCGTTTTTACTGAAAAATTGGATTATAATCGGATTTTTGAGATCTGCCGCCCGCCTTCGCAGCGCTTCCGCTCTGGGCCCCTGACCTGCCAGAATCAGCTGTATTTTATCTGCGTGCCGGGACCTTTTTACGGCATCGATCAAAACATCCTGCCGCTTTTCCCGAGAGAGTCTTCCGGTCATCAAAATCACGAATTTGTCCTTCAGCGCCGCCGGTTTGGGTAATCTCCTATATGCAAAGTCCGGATCGATTCCGTTTGAGATAACGTGAATTTTTGCGGAATACCCATTTTTTTTCAGCTCGCCTGCAATGAATTGACTAGGGCAGTGAATATGGCCGCACTTATTATATAAGAAGAAACGAAACCATTTATAAATGGCTCTGTTAATAAAGTCTACATTCGCAAGATGGATAGAAGCCGTAATATTTTCCGGCTGGACATGGAATGCAGCTGTATAGGGAACGCCGGATTTCTGTAAAATTTTCACTGCGGTATGAGAAAGAACGAAAGGGGTCAGCAGATGGACGACATCGGCCCATTCGACGGCGGCTTTCAAAATTTTTTTATTTGGCTTAGCAAAGGTCATCCCCTGGGATGAAACAAGCTTGTCAAAAAAAGGAATATATTGTTTTTTCATCAGATATTCCGTATCGCCTTCTTTGCCGGTACTTACGATTCGGACCTCGTTGCCGTGCTTTTGCAATGTTTCAGCGAAACGTCTGGCAGAAATGGTCATTCCGTTGTTCGCGGAAAAAAACTGATCTACCACCAATAATATTTTCATTCCGTGCCTCCCTCTCCGTGCAAAATATGCACACTCATGCCGGTTTTTCCGTTTTGTCCCGGTCCTTTGTTTTTTGGTCATCGCTGTTTTTGATGTCTGCCGCAACGCTCCGGCGTTTTTTTTCTAAAGCAGGAAAAGCGTTCATCAGTCTTTGATGAATCCGGGACTGTCCTTCTGCTAAATGCTTATATTTTTCCGTCAACTCTTTATGTCTGCGCTTCCACTCCTCCGTATTTTCTTTCATATGCTGAGACGTTTCTTTTACATGGCTGACGCTGCTGAATAAATTGTCTCCGATGCGGTCGGAAAGCTGTTTCAGCTTGGCGGCGATTCCCTCCATCAGACGCAGCCGCTTTCGGAGTTTCAAAATACTTGCTACTGTTACGCTGATGTCTGCTGCAAACGCGCAGAGCAGAAGCACAAGCAGGATGGGGCGGGACGCAGCCGGAATCCGTGAAACCGCTTTGGCAATGAAGGGATGGAGCACACGCATAAGTAAAATGCAGGCCACGCCCCAGGCAAATGAAAATTTGAAACAGACATATCCGCAGAGATTCAGCGGCTCCTTGGAATAATCCCACCATTTTGTATGAAATATTTTTTCGAGCAGAAACCCTGTTATAAATTCCAGTACAGAGGTTAGAAAAACAGAGCCGATAAATAAAAAAGGCAGATGCTTCTGAAGCGGCGTCAGCAGGCGGATTACAATTACAGCGCCGAATCCGTAAATCGGACACACCGGTCCGTTTAAAAATCCGCGGTTAACAAATTTACCTGAGCGGACTGCAGCAAATACGACTTCACCGCACCATCCGATAAAGGCATATATTGTGAATAAAAAAAATGTCTCATAAAAGGGGTTCATCAAATCAGGCAGCACCCCGTTTCCCGGTATTTGTGGGTACACTGCTGAAGCTCTCGAAGCATATTTTCAATGTAGTCCATATTATGATAGAGATCATTCAGTTCACTGACAGATTTATTCTGCTGAAAGGAACGCTGTATTTGACTGAGGACGTTCTGTATCTCCGCGAGCTTTTCTGTGCCCTGTTCCGTTAAACGGAGTTCAATACAGCGCTCGTCGGAATCACGGCGGGATCTGCGCAGCAGGTTTTCCTTTACGAGCTTTTTGCATAAGGTTGAACAGTTTCCCTTGTTCATACCCAGGGCTTGGCTCAATTCGCTCAGGGTCGGCACTTCCTGCTCATATACGGCCACAAGAATCCGGAACTTTTGAATCGTCAGACCGGAGGCCTCGATCACAGCGCCGAAAGCTTTTTCAATACCGTTATAAAGCGTATAGTAAAATTTCAGGAATCTGTCCTGCAGCGTTCTGCGGATCATTGCTTCAGGTCCTTTCAAATAGTTTTAAAGCAAAACTATTCTATCAAATAAACAAATTTTGTCAATCCTGCCGGCCGGGGCCGCGGGATTTTTGCCGCAATCAAAACGGGCACAAGCCAGCTTTCTGCTTGGCGTTGTGCCCGTTCCATCAGCCTCTGCAGCCGTCTGTCTTGTGCAGACCTTCGGTATTACAGATTGAATTCTTTCAGAATCGCTTGGATGTCATCGTCCTTTTTACCTTTGACGGCATATTGATTGCCTGCGGCTTCAATCATGTCTTCTAATTCCGCAACAGCCATTTCTTCAAGCTTTTTTGTTTTAATCGTACCCTTAATGCTATCGTCGGAGGTTTCGGAAGAAGGTTTACTGTTATCATAATCCGTGATGCCTTCGCAGCGGACCAGGTAAATCGCTGTTTCCGTCTCAATCAGTGTGACCGCGGTCATGGGCTTCTTTTCTTCTTCCTTTTCATCGCTGTCACTTTCGGTGGAGGAGGAAGCAGAATTTTCATCTCCGCCGTCTTCTTTATTATCCTCGCCTTTATCGTCTTTATTGTCTTCCTTCGGTACGGAGATGATTTCCTCGCGCTTATCGTCCTTCCACTGCATGGAAAGCGCATATTCGTCGATTTCATCTACACCGTAAAGGTTACTATTGTTAATGGAGTGCAGACCTTTGGTGCTGCTGGAATTGCTTTCATCCGATTCCTTCTGCGCGATTGTATCGAGATCCGCATTCTCGTATTTATATACGGGTTTGCCGTTCTCATCTACCTTCGGTTCACCGGTTTTTTCATCAATTTCCGCTTCCGTATATTTTCCGGTGCTGTTCAGGGCATCGAGAATTGTATTGGCCCGCGTCTTGATTTCTTCCAGGTCCTTTTCATATTTCTCTAATTTTTCGTCATATTCTTTTTTCTTTTCCAGATATTCGTCATATTTTTTCTTGTCGTCCGCATTCTCTGTATCCGCGGAAATTTCATTTCCGGCACTATCCTTCGGCACAGCAGGCTCCGTGGGCTTGGTCGGGAGACTGTATTTCAGCAGGCGGACGTCGATTTTTCTGTAATCGTCCGGATTCTCGTCATAAATAGCCCGCAGCTCTTCCTCCGTGGGGGCATAGCCCTCCTTCAGATAATTTTTATAGTTTTCAATGGTTGCGTTTATAATCGAAAAGTCCTTGTACTGTGCTACGGTCATTCCGCCGCAGAACATATTGACGACCTGGTCGTACGTATATCCGTAATATTGGGAATAGCTGCTGTAATAATAGTTGAGCGTGGAATCGAGGTTGCTTTTAATCGTCGCTTTCTGTGTCGAGGTTAGGCCATAGCCTTTTTCCAGCGCAATATTGTACATTGCCTTAAATTTTCTGGCTTCCTCCAGCGCGCGTGTGAGACATTCCTGCTGGCGTTCATCCGTCCAGAATTCCGCATACAGTTTGTCCTGCTCTTCCGCGGTTAAGGAACTGAAATTATCCGGCTCTTCAAAATTCTCCTGCTGCTCCTCTGAAAGCTCGGTCCGGAGAAAATAACGCAATTCATAATCATATATTTTTGTGCCGTCTACTTTGCCGACAAATCCGGTAACACTTTTGACAATCAGGAATGTGATCAGAGTCACGGCGACAATGACTCCGAGACCGATTGAGATGTACATAATAATTTTACTGTCATACGTGCCTTTTTTCTTTTTCGCCTTAACATTTGTGGCCAATTTCATCAACCGCCTTTATTAAATTATTTTACCTTTGTATTGCGTATAAAAATCGCTTTCAGCATTATACTCCAGTTTTTATGTTTTGACAATGGCAAAATTGTAAAAACTCCAATATTTCACTTAAAACATCATCATTTCCGGTACTTCGGACGAGAAGGGACAAATAGGGTTCTTTTCCCGCGTGCAGCGTTACGCGGCTGCGGTATTTGAGAAAGGCCGGTTCGCGTACATCCGGGATTTCCGGAAATTTTTGTCCGGGCTGCAGCATAAATTGAATAAAGGTCGGTTTCTGTATCACGGCGTTGAAGCCGAGCTTGCTGCATAGGTACCTGATCTGAGAAATTTTAATCAGATTTCCTACGTTTTCCGGAACGTGGCCGTAGCGGTCGATCAGTTCATCCGTCATTTCAATTGCATCCTCCGCCGTTTCTACGCGGGAAATTTTTTGGTAGATATCAAGCCGCGCTTCCTCATCTTCGATATAGTGGCTATCAATATATGCATTGACGCGAAATTCCACGCTGACCTGTACCTTTTCCTGGGGCTGAATACCCTGCTCCTCCTGGAGCACGTCGGAAAGCAATCTGCAGTAGGCATCGTATCCCACTACTGCCAGCTGGCCATGCTGCTTTTCTCCTAAGACGCTGCCTGCGCCGCGGATCTCCAGGTCCCGCAGCGCGATTTTAAAACCAGAACCGAATTCCGTAAAATCCCGGATTGTACGCAGCCGCTTTGCTGCCGTTTCGCTCAGCACCTTATCCTTTTTATATGTGATATACGCATAGGCGAGACGGTGGGATCTGCCCACCCTGCCCCGGATCTGATACAGCTGTGCAAGGCCCATATGATCGCTGTTTTCGATGATCACGGTATTTACGTTGGGCATATCCAGCCCGGACTCAATGATGGTGGTGCACAGCAGCACGTCGAAGACTCCTTTTAAGAACGCTTCCATTACATCCTCCAGCTCCCGCTCGCCCATCTGACCGTGGGCGACGGCAATACGGGCCTCCGGTACGATTTCCTGCAGCTGCCGCAGCTTTTCATGCATGGTTTTTACTTTATTATAAAGGTAAAATACCTGTCCCTTTCTGCCGAGCTCCCGGTATATGGCGTTGCGTATCAGGCTCGGTTCCCATTCTGCCACATAGGTCTGAACCGGCCGGCGATTTCCGGGCGGGTCCTCAATCAGGCTGATATCTCGGATCCCGGATAGCGACATGTGGAGCGTCCGCGGGATCGGCGTAGCGGACAGCGTCAGAATATCCACTGTGGGATTATCCTGCTTGAGCTTTTCTTTGTGCATGACGCCGAAGCGCTGCTCCTCATCGATAATGACCAGCCCTAAATCATGGAATTTTACCTGGCTCTTGATCAGGCTGTGGGTTCCGACAATGATATCGATTTTTCCGCTTTGCAGGCTTTTGAGCACCTCCCGCTTTTCTGCGGCTGTGCGGAAGCGGCAGATGTAGTCAATCGTAACGGGAAATTGTTTAAAGCGTTCCTTAAAGTTTGTATAATGCTGCTGCGCCAGAACTGTGGTAGGTACTAAAAAGGCCACCTGTTTTCCGTCACAGACCGCTTTAAAGGCAGCGCGGAGCGCGACTTCTGTTTTTCCGTAGCCCACATCTCCACAAAGGAGCCGCTCCATGGGACGGATACGCTCCATATCCATTTTAATTTCCTCGACGCATTTTAACTGATCGTCCGTTTCCTCATACACAAAGGCTTCCTCAAACTCCTGCTGCCATACCGTATCCGGAGGATAGGCGTGGCCCTTTATTTTCTCCCGCCTTGCGTAGAGCTCCACAAGCTCCTTTGCGTATGCGCGCAGCGAGTCCTTTACGCGGGCGGTGGTGCGCTCCCATTCAGAGGAGCCGAGCTTATTCAGCTTTGGCGCACTTTCCTCAGGACCGATATATTTCTGCACAGCGGACAGCTGGTGTGTCGGAACGTACAAAACGCCGTTGTCCCGGTACAGAATTTTAATATAATCCCTGCGTACCCCCTCTACGTCAATGCTCTCAATCCCATCAAACCGGCCGATTCCGTGTATTTCATGCACCACCAGGTCTCCCGGGCTGATTTCCGCAAAGCTGGAAATGGCCGCCCCCCGAAGCTTTTTGCGTGCGGCACGGCTTTCCTTTTTAAATAAAGCACCGTCGCTGATCACGGCAAATCGGCAGGAGGGATAAACGAATCCGGAATGCAGGCCGCCGGTACATATATGCAAATTCCGGGATGCAATCCGGGCTTCCTGCAGCAGCGTCCGCAGCCGCTGGGCTTTTCCGTCTGTTTCCGCCAAAATAACAACCGTATAATCCTGCTCCGTAAGCGTGCGTACCTGGTCCATCAGCATCGTAAGGCTGCCGCCGAAGGCTTCTGCGGTCTTACAGGGAACCGCTATGGTACGTCCGGAAGAAGCAGACAGAAATTCCTCCAGATAAACGGTATGAAATCCTTTTTGACGTATGCGGTCCCATGCTTGCGGGGAGTCCATATAAAGAGTGTACAGTTCAGGTAAAATGCCGATGCTTTCATTCAGCGTTTCACAGACCCTCAGATGATCCGCCAGCAGCGCCTGAATGGTGGCTTCGATGCCGGCCCGGTCATCTGCAATGACTGCCGCAGCTCCGGTATAGTCTAAAATAGAATACGTATTGCCCAATATAAACGGCAGGTACCGGTCGTATCCTGGAAAAGTTCCGTGCGTGGATATTTTTTCAATGTCGGCGGAAATTCTCCGCCGCAATTTTTCCGCATATTCCGTCTGCGCGGAGGCGTTCCGGCCGCTGAACTCCGTCAGCTTCCGGTTCAGGGAACTGCGAATGGCGTTTTTGGCCTGCTGCTCTTGTTCGCATGTAAATACAGCCGTTTCTCTCGCGGGTAAAAGACTTGCCTGTCCTATGGATTCCAGGCTGCGCTGGGTCATCAGATCAAAGCTTCGGATAGAATCGATTTCATTATCAAAGAATTCGATCCGGAAGGGATGATCCGCACCATACGGGTAAACGTCAAGAATATCGCCCCGCAGACTGAACTGTCCGTTTCCGCCTACTTGGGAAACGCGTTCATAGCTTAGGGCGGTCAGCTTTTCGGCAAGCTCGTACGGTTCATAAGTGTCTCCGGCGGCAATCGTCAAAAAGGAGGCGGAAAGGATTTCCGGAGCTGGCAGCCATTGAATCAGTGCGGACGGCGGAAGCACCAGCACGGTCCAATCCCCCTCCAGCAGCGTTTTGAGGGTTTTCATTCTGCCGGCATTGGTATCGGAGCTGCGGGCTTCCACATCATACAGCATATATTCCGCCGCTTCGAGAAGCAGCGCTTTTTCCCCCAAAAAAAACACAAAATCCTGATAAATTCTTTTTGCCGCCAGATCGTTGGGCGCCAGATAGACAGCTTTGCGGCGGG
>USLW01000031.1 GCA_900555605.1 uncultured Clostridium sp.
TGGGGAATCGGTATCGGCGCTGTGATTATTATCGCCGCCGGCGTTGCGGTTTGTTTCATTTTGAAGAAAAAGCGTCATACGTGATATTTTTTACATAAGCGATTATTAAAGGAGGAGAGAAATATGTATATTAAGAAGAATTATTTGTTTACCGCTCTTGTTTGCGTCTTGCTGGCCGTTGGCATGGCCTGCGCCTTCCCGCATATGCTTCAGGCGGAGGCGGAAGAGTCGGAAAATTTAACTTATGAAACCAGTTTAACGCCGCAGGACGGAGTTTCGGACAATCTGCGTTGGACTCAGGCCTATCCGATATCCGGGATTTCAGATGGAGATCCTGCTACGTTCGTACAAATTGAATACGGCGGGGAATATGACGCTGAATCCGGAAAGCTGAAAAATTCATTTTATCTGGATCTGGATTTGAAAAAGGTATATGACATCAGCCGGATCGCTGTGAACTGGTATGCAACTAGCGGCCGGTGTGTCAGATATCTTGTTTCCGTAAGCGTGGATGGAAAAGTCTATACGCCTGTAGCGGATCATCGTGAGAATTCTACAGAATCATCTCTTATTGAGGATGTTTTTCAGGAAACCTATGAAGGACGGTATGTGCGGATTGAAATTGTAGGGAATTACCGCCAACGGGATGATTCCCGGAATGGATATTTTATCATTTCAGAGCTGGAGCTGAATGGAACGCTTTCGGATCATGAGCTGAATCAATGGGGGGAGCTGACCTATACAGCTGTTGCCTCTGCACAGGAGGGAGCGGACGGCGAAGTCAGCCAGCCCCTGCTGAACAGCAACTACCCGGCTGCGCATTTACTGGACGGCGACACATCTACGCTCTATGAGATCCAGTATTCCGGTGAATTCGGGGCCAATGGGCTGTTGCTGCATCCCTTTAATCTTACGCTGGATTTGGGAGGTCTGTATGAACTAAAAGAACTGACAGTGTCCCCATATCTTGGGATCAAAGGCGTCCGATATTGTGTCTTAATCAGTGAAGACGGCGCTGCATACCGTCAGCTATTTGATCATACAAGCCTGGATGAAATTAAAACCATCGTTGATGTCTTTGATGCCGGCAGCTGTGCCAGATATGTACGCCTTGAGATTCACGGGAACTTTAAAAACGATGGTTCGCACAATCATTTTACGTATTTCAGTGAAATCCGGATTAACGGAAAATCCTTTTCCGCCGGAACCGAGGATGGCGACGATCCCGTAAAGCTGACCTATTCGGCGACCGCCGCTGCGCAGGAGAACGCGGATGGAATCGTAACGCAGCCCTATTTGAACAGCCATTATCCGGCTGAACATTTGTGGGACAGCGATACATCTACGCTTTATGAAATCCAATACTCTGGAGAATATGGCGAAGATGGACTTTTAAAGCAGCCTTTCCTGCTGACATTGGACCTAAGCAGCATCTGCGATTTAGATAAGCTGATCGTATCGCCCTATCTCGGAGTGAAGGGCGTGAAATACCGTGTCTGGGTCAGTGAAAACGGAAAGGATTACACGGAATGCTTCGATCATACAGATTTACGGGAAATCAAGCAGATTACTGACCACTTTGAGGCTGATGTAAAAGCGCGCTATATCCGACTGGAAATCTGCGGAAATTTCAAGCTGGATGGCAGCAGCAATACATATACCTATTTGAGTGAAATCGAAGTTTACGGAACCGTGCTGCAGGAGGAAACGCCCCCAGACGGGACTGATGTGAATCCCACTACAATGGACTCAAGGGAGTCGGCGGTGCTTTTTATATGCTTTTTATGTATGACGCTTCTGCCGATCTGCCGAAAAAAATTTATATGCCATGAATGCTGAAAAAGGAGATATTTATACAGTATGATGATAACAGAAAGCCGTAATCCCAGGACTATGCATATTGATACGTTGTCTACCTATGAAATGCTACGGTTGATCAATGAAGAGGATCAAACGGTCCCTTTAGCGGTGGAAAAGCAGCTTCATCAGATCTCAAGAGCAGTAGAGGTGATTGCAGAGGCTTTTATACAGGGAGGCAGGCTGATTTATATTGGTGCCGGCACGTCCGGCCGTTTGGGGGTACTCGATGCAGTGGAATGTCCGCCGACATACGGAGTGGAACCGAATAATGTGGTCGCGTTGCTGGCAGGGGGACAGGAAGCAATGTTCTGCGCCAAAGAGCAGTGTGAGGACGATTTTGAACAGGGCCGGCGGGAACTGCGGGCCCTCGGCGTCTGCTGCAGGGATGTGGTGGTAGGACTGTCTGCTTCTGGCAGCGCCTGTTACGTCTTAGGCGCGCTTTCCGAAGCAGAGAAACAGGGCGCGGTTACTGTCGGTTTTTCCTGCAATCCCGGGAGCGCGTTGGAAAAAAGCTGCCGCCTCCCCATTACTGTCGCCACCGGTCCGGAGGTCATTACAGGTTCCACCCGTATGAAGGCGGGCACCGCAGAAAAATTAGTATTGAATATGCTGACGACAGGTGCTATGATCCGGACTGGTAAGGTATATGAAAATCTGATGATCAATCTGCGGCCCAAGAATAATAAATTAAAACTGCGGGCAGTCTCTATCGTGACTCAGATTCTCGGATGCCGGGAAGATTCTGCAGAGGAAATGCTGTCGCGGCACCATTGGGATGTACGGAAGACCTTGGAGGCAGTTTCCGGGCAGGTAAAATAGAACTGGTGATTATATTGGAAGCATATTTGCTTGGAATTGATGGAGGGGGAAGTAAAACCGAAGCGGTATTATGCCGGACAGACGGCTGCTGTATTGCGCGCAGCCGTCTGCCCGGTTGCAACCCCAATGATATGGGATTTTCAGCAGCCGCAGAAACGATTCTCACAGCTGCCCGGCGTACCGCCGGCATACATTCCGGGGCAGTCCGCAGTGTATGTGCGGGTATTGGCGGTATTTCTGCCGGAAATCGTATTGTCGAGCTGTGTAAGCACCTGTCCGGGATATTTCCGCAGGCATATATTTCTGTGCGAAGCGATGCGGAGATCGCGCTGTCAAACGGACTGCCGGCGAAAGACGGATGCCTGCTTTTAGCCGGCACTGGTGTCATCGGTCTTGTCAGACGCGGCAAAGCGCGAAAACGTTTCGGCGGGTTTGGATTTTACCTTGATCATGGTGGAAGCGGGTATGATTTTGGCCGGGACGTATTCTATGCGGTGCTATGTGCGGCGGAAGGCCGTGGCCCAGAAACCATCTTGACCGCTATGGTGGAGACGCAGACAGGCTGCCGCGCAGCGGAAGCTCTTGACGAGGTCTACCGCTTGGGCCGGCCTTATCTTGCTTCATTTGCACCTTTAGCCTTTGCAGCGGCAACAGAGCAGGATCCGGTAGCATGCGATATTATCCGGCGCAACGGCGCAGAATTGGGAAGCATCTTATCCGCCATGATGTCGGAATATGAAACGATCCCTTGTCCCGTGGTGCTTTCGGGCGGGATCTTTCAGCATTTTACGTTGCTGGAGCCATATCTTTATTCTCCTACCGTTCCAAAGGATTGTGTTATATTTCTCCGACCGGAAACTCCGCCCGTATACGGTGCAGCAGCAGAAGCAGCAGAGATGTTTTATGCGGAGGATCGGAATGCGGCCCCGGACTTCCGCGCAAAATTCCTGGAAAGCTACCGTACATTGCTGTGACATACGGCGCCGTGTGTTTTATTTCTGAAATATAAACAAATCATAATCCGCGGCCACATAGGAAAACGGATAATCTTCTGAAAGAAGCGTTACGATATAGCATTTTTGCCCTGCCTGGAGCTCATGTGTGTGCAATCGTCTGCAGCGTATATTTCAAAATAATCAAGATCATACGAACTGGACAGGCTTGCTATCACGGTAGTTCCGTTCTGCGTAATCTTTTGGGCTTCAGCAGGCAAATTGTTTCATTCCTTCTCCCCTTCGATGATGTCATGGTAAAATTGTAAGAAAAACAGTTTCGTCATAAAATTCTGCCATTGTCATAGCGTTTGTGGTTTCCACTGCCTGCAGCTCCGTGATATTTACTGCAAAATTCAGATTCTGACCGGAGGCAAGCGACATTGTATTGCTGCCAATCACCTCGCCGTATATATTAATCAGAGGTCCGCCGCTGTTGCCGGAAGAAATTGCGGCCGTAATTTGGATACAATCTACGTCATCCACAATTCGAGAGGCAGTCGACACCAGGCCGTCGCTGAGCGTACCGGTCAATCCCTTTGAACTGCCGACTGCATAAACCGTTTCGCCTGTTATGACACCGCGGCGTTTATGGTTTGGAAAATTTTGTTTACGCGGTTTATTATATGCAATCAGAGCCTGAAAGGCAAATTTATGATTCCGAAACGTGCAGCGCAATACTCTCAATTGTCGATAATTGATCGCTGTCATCGTACAGCAGCCAAGAAACGGATACGTTCAAAATCTCCGCAATTGCAATCAGTTCTATGTCGGAGACAGGTCGGTTGGCTTTTTCAATTCTGCAGATATGCAATCGGTCGAGCATAATTCCTCGTGCCTGCAGCTGTGCGGCCAGATCAATTTGGGTCATCTTGTTTTTTGAGGGACCTTTGCCGGTCCTGGCCAGTCGGATTCGCTGTCCGCAAATATTTTTCTTTCCGGCAGGCAATCCTTTCATATCGCTCCAACCTCCTTAATTTTTAATATCCATAATTTAACATCTAACGGCGAATATATGGTTCGCAATATGAACTTTTTTAAATTTTCAGAGTAACCTGAAACAGGGCGCTGCTTAACAATTGAAATCACCTGAAGAACCGTATATTTCTCAAGATCCGCGATACAATAACCATAGCCTGGTCAATAAAAGGAGTGGTGGTATGAATAAAAATAACACAAATAAAAAGAAAAAGGGGCAGGATAAAATGCTTTGTGAGGATGCATATTTTCGAAATCCGGTTGCTTCGGCTACAGATTGCACGGGGATTACACAGCGTATCCCGGAATATGAATCAGAAGCGGAATCCTATTCTGACATTTATGATGTTCCCGTTACCTCGCTGGACGGCGGAGAAGCAGATGCGGATATTCGTTGAAAGAGCTTAACGGATCTCTAAATATATTCTGTAAAATATAAAATGATGTACCGGCAATCAATCAGGCGGCCTGCCGATAAAAACGCAATAAAAGCACCGGAGGCGCTTAGATGCGATTATGACAGTGGGACGGGATTTTATTATTTCATAGGCGGTATTACTTGTGTGATGCAGCGAACAACAGCTCGAAAACCGTTGAGAAGCAATCGGATTTCGGGCTGTTTTTTTGCCGCGGAAAATTTTGTAAGATCTATAAAAGCGCTTTATTCTTAATATGATTTTGTGATATAATCATATTGTACGGCTTATCGAATATTATTTTAAATAGTATATTTATGGTGGCAATATATGCTTATGCCGTCATAATTGTTTCGGATGAACCGCGCGGCAACGAAGTCATATCTGTGTTTTTCGGTGCGCGAATATTGGAGGTTATGCACTTTTTCAATTAAAAAAGCAGATGAGATAAGGGGTAATTTTATGAAGCTGCTATTTAAGCAAAGACTCTTTTCGTGGTTTGACAGCTATGATATTTATAACGAAACAGGGAAGATCGTATATACGGTAAAGGGCGCGCTTGCTTGGGGTCATTTGCTTCGGATTTATGACGCGCAAGGCAATGAGGTAGGGGTGGTAAAGGAAAAAGTGCTGACCTGGCTTCCGAAGTTTGAAATGTACTTGGGAAACCGCTATATTGGTTGTATATGCAAAGAATTCACCTTCTTTAAAGCCAAGTTCCATATTGACTGCAACGGCTGGAGCGTGGACGGTGATTTTTTTGAATGGGATTACAGCATCACAGCCCCGTCGGGGCAGCAGATTGCCTCTGTTTCAAAAGAGCTTTGGAATTGGACGGACACCTATGTTATTCATGTCTGTAATCCGCGGGACGCTGTTTGCGTGCTGATGCTTGTGCTTGCAATTGATGCTGAAAAATGTTCGAGAAACGATTAGTCGGGAGACCGCAATGATAGAAAAGCTTGAAAAACGGGATTTTGATAAAGTATTCGCGCTTCTGGAGGATAGTTTTCCTCCGGATGAATATCGGACCTATGAGGAGCATAAGGCCCAGCTTGATAACAAATGCTATACAATTTATGCGTTGCATGACGGAGAAAGGCTCAAAGCCTTTATTTCTGTCTGGGAATTTGAGACATTTGCCTATGTGGAGCATTTTGCGGTTCATCCGGAGTATCGCAGCGGCGGCCTTGGCGCAAAAATGCTTGGAGAGCTGGTGGCGCGGATTGGCAAAACTGTCTGCCTTGAAGGGGAGCCTCCCGAGACTGAAACTGCCCGCAAAAGAATCGGCTTTTATGAACGCAACGGTTTTTACTTGAATGACTATCCGTATATCCAGCCGCCGATGTCAGAGGGTAAAAACGAACTTCCGCTGCTTATCATGACCTCCGGCGGCAAAGTGGATAAGAAAACATTTGATATGATGAAGACGACCCTTTATGAAAAGGTGTATAAATATAATAAGAGAGGAAAATAAAATGCTAAAAAGGAATCGTATTATTTCCGCGGTCTCAGCCATCGCTTTAGGACTTTTGTTTATCATTTTAAAAGGTGAAGTTATCGGCATAGGCATTACCGTATTCGGATTGGCGGCAATTATTATGGCAATCCTGGATTTTGTAAACGGGTTTGCCGCTGCCGGTGCCGTGAAAGGGGTCGTCGGTGTTTGCATCCTTGTTTTCGGATGGATGTTTATAAATCTTGCCTTGTATATTCTTGCTGCCGGTATTATCATATTTGGGCTGCTGCAGATTATCGGCACGCACCGTATCGGCACAGTCTTTCTGACAAGCCGTGAAAGCGTGATGGCATATATCAGACCGGTGCTTACCATTTCTGTGGGGGCATTGCTTTTATTTCACCAGGACGGGGTGATTGACTGGCTGTTTATTGTTACGGGGATTCTTCTGGCTGCGGAAGGTGTATTGGATTTGCTTTGCCGCAAAAACTGAGCGTTACACAGCGGATACTTTTCGGGAGGGATCGTTCATGCGGAAAATCGCTGTGATTGGCTGTCCTGGAAGCGAGGAGAGCACCTTTGTCCTTCGGCGCAGCAAAATGCTTCGAGCTGTAAGAGTCAAATAAAGGAGAGGCAGTATGAAAGCCATTGTATATACTTCAAATACCGGACATACCGCCGAGTACGCAGGAATACTCAGTAAACAGACAGGCCTTCCTGTATATTCTCTTGATAGGGCAGTAAAAGAACTTGAAAAGGGGACAGCAATTATTTATCTCGGGTGGCTGTTTGCAAACAGCGTAAAGGGATATCAAAAGGCGGCTAAGCTGTTTGCTGTTTCTGCAGTATGCGGCGTCGGCTTGTGTGATACCGGAACCCTGCTTGATGAAGTCCGAAAGACAATCGCTCTGCCGGAAAGCATACCTCTGTTTACTTTGCAGGGAGGAATAGACCGCTCCAAACTGAAGGGAATCCATCGATTTATGATCCATATGCTTACAAAAGGGCTGTCATCACAAAAGAAACGCTCCGAACAGGATGCGCACATGCTTGCGCTGCTGACAGAAAACGCAAACTATGTGCGTGAGGCGCATACCGCTGCTTTTATGGAGTGGTTCAGAAATCAGGGAGAACATCATTTATCATCATGGAAAAATAGCGGCGTATCTTTGTGATGACCGTTTGTTTATAAAACCTGTGCCCAGTGCGATAAAATTGATGCCTGCCGCAAGCTGCGAACCGCCGTATAAAGGAGCAAAAGATATGCTGCTTTGTGATAACGTGGATGACAAGGGCTTTCTGAAGGTATTATTTGAAGCAATCTATCCGGAACTACCGGAACCGAAGAAAAAAACGAGGAAACAAAAATGAGTGAAAAAGTAAAGAAGAAAAAGATTCTTTGGCAGCAGTACATAGGAATGGTGTTTTTTGTACTGATTGGTGCTGTCTGCGGATTTTTCATGGCGCGGTATATCGGGTGGGGCTCCGGTGCGGATAAGGCACTTCCTGAAAAAATCCTGTCACTGATCGGTCTGTTCCTTGGAATGTATGTTGCCATTTTCGTACAGCTTATCATCCACGAAGCAGGACACCTCGTGTTCGGTCTGCTTTCGGGATATGCGTTCGGTTCTTTCCGCATATTCAGCTTTATGTGGGTAAAAGAAGGTGAAAAGATCCGATTAAGGCGGCTTTCCATTGCGGGAACCGGAGGGCAGTGCCTTATGACGCCTCCTGATATGGTTGACGGCAGGATTCCGGTGATTCTCTATAACCTCGGCGGATCGCTGATGAATGTGATGGCCGGACTTGTGTTTTTAGGATTGTATTTTGTTTTTGCAAGTGCTGCGCTTCTGCCAGACATCATGCTTTTATTCGCTGTGGTTGGCTTTATTCTTGCCGTTATGAACGGAGTGCCCATGCGGATGGGAATGGTGGATAATGACGGCTATAACGCTTTGTCACTTACGCGCAGCCGCGAAGCTATGCGTTCTTTTTGGATGCAGATGAAGGTGAATGAGCAGATTGCAAAGGGCGTTAGAATGAAAGATATGCCGGACGAATGGTTTGCTATTCCGTCTGACGAAGCAATGAAAAACAGCATGGCTGCTGTTACGGGGGTGTTCGCCTGCAGCCGCTTGATGGATGCGCAGCGTTTTGAGGAGGCGGAAAAGCTGATGAGGCATATGCTGGAGATTGACAGCGGCATGGTTGGCTTGCATCGCAATCTTTTGCTTTGTGATTGTATATATGCTGCGTTAATTACCGGGAACCGCCGTGATGTGCTTGACGTCATGCGCACCAAAGAACAAAAGAAGTTTATGAAGCAGATGAAGAACTTCCCGTCTGTTATTCGCACCGAATACGCCTATGCTTTGCTCTGCGAAAGGGATCTTGCGAAGGCAGATAAATTTAAAGAACAGTTTGAAAAGTGTGCAAAGACCTACCCGTATCCGAACGATGTGCAGTCTGAGCGTAATTTGATGGAGCTTGCGGCGGAGAAGATGAAAGCGGAAACAGCACATGCGGAGGGTTTTTAATGAAAACAGGACTTATTTTGGAAGGCGGCGCAATGCGCGGGCTGTTTACCGCCGGCGTGATAGATGCTATAATGCAGGAGCAGATACCATTTGACGGTGCCGCCGGGGTATCTGCAGGCGCCGCCTTTGGCTGTAATTATAAATCGAATCAAATCGGGCGTGTACTCAGATACAATGTGAAGTACTGCAAAGATAAGCGTTACTGCGGCATCCGTACGTTTATTCGCACAGGCAGCATTTACAGCACGGATTGACATTCGGCCGTTTACGATGTAATGTTTATATCCGCGGAAGAAAAGTCCGCAGGTACAGAAGCAGCGGAGGGCGGAGGCATGGAGATGCTTACGATCAAAGCGTATGCGAAAGTAAATTTCTCGATTGATATACTGGGAATCAGGCCGGATGGTTATCATGAGGTGGCCATGATTATGCAGACAATTCCCTTGGCCGATGTGATTACGATTACCGCGGAGCCCCGCGGTCCGGATTCGGCGGGGCCGGAGGAGGAAAGCGCTATTGTGATACGGACTACCTCCGAGGCTTTGCCGGAGGATGCACGCAATCTGGCATACCGTGCGGCACGGGCGGTTCTGCGCAGCGCACCGGGCTTCAGAGATCGGCTCATCATCCATATCCGGAAGGAGATCCCTATCGGAGGCGGACTGGGGGGCGGCAGCGCGGATGCGGCTGCGGTCATCAACGGACTGAATCAACTGCTGTCTCTCGGCCTTTCCGACGGTCAGCTTTGTGAAATTGCAGCAGGTATCGGATCGGATGTTCCCTTCCTGCTGCATAAAGGCGCTGCTTTTGCGCAGGGGCGCGGTACGGAGCTGACGCCGCTGCCGGAGCTGAATCAGGGGTGGCTTCTATTGGTAAATCCGGGCTTTTCCGTTTCAACGGCAGAGGTCTACCGGAGTTTTGATACAATGGAAATTCCGGGAGAGGCGCATCCAGATTCACGGCTGCTGAAAGAAGCGCTGCGGCAGAAAAATGTCGGGGCCTTCTGTGAAAATATGAAAAATGTGCTGGAATATCCGGCGTTTGCCCTTAGGCCCGAGCTTGCTGTACTGAAGAAAGAAATCAGAAGCTCCGGCGCCGCTGCGGCGTGTATGTCCGGCAGCGGTGCAACGGTTTTCGGCTGGTACAGTCAAATCCGCACAGCCCGGAAGGCGCTGAAATATTTTTCCGGAAAAGGCTTTTACGCGGTGCTGCTGGATCTGGCGGGCTTTGCCTTTGCATAGACTTTCATACAGCGCCCGCAGAAGACGGAAACCCGGCAGCCGAAATGCTGTGCGGCAGCACGGATTCGTTTATTTGTGATATTTTTCGCCATTTATTATTTTCATAGCGCGATAGAGCTGCTCAAGCAGGATCAGCCGCGCCATCTGATGCGGAAACGTCATTTCGGAAAGGCAAAGGCGGATCCGCGCGCGGCGGCATATCCGCTTGTCCAGGCCGTCAGATCCGCCGATCACGCATACGATGTGAGAAATGCCTTCTACCGGAAGCTTTTCCAATACAGAAGCCAGCTGCGGAGACGTCATCTGTTTTCCATCTAAGTCCAGCGCGATACAGCAGGCTTGCTCCGGCAGTCTGCGCAGCAGCTGCGTTCCTTCCTTTTCTACTGTCAGGTCCTCCGGCACTTCAATGATATCAAGCCTGCAATAGCGGGACAGCCGCGTCGCATAGTCTGCCGCAGCTGCCTGCATATAGGCCTCTTTTAATTTTCCAACCGCTAAAATCGTAATATGCAGCATGATCATTCCCCTAACTTTGCCCTGCAGAGCTTCCTTTTTATCGGGATCTGCAACCGGTCCCGCGCGATGTCTACAGCGTAATCACTTCGCTGTAATGCTCCCGGGCCGCGACTGCCATATACAGGTCTCTTCCGACAATCAGTCCGCGTTCTTTGAGCATGCTGCACGCGGTTTTCAGCGCCAGCTCCGGATCATTATTTTCCTTGCTCAGGTGGCCGAGAAAGAACCGCTTTGTGCCGCTGAGGGCCATCTGCGTAACAATATCGGCGGCTGAATCATTGGACATGTGGCCCACATCGCTCAGGATCCGTTTTTTCAGATAATAGGGATAGCTGCCGTATTTGAGCATCTCAATATCGTGATTAGATTCAATCAGCGCTAAATCGCTGCCGAGGAGATTGCTGCGGATCCCCTCTGTCATATGTCCGATGTCCGTAGCCACGGAGATCTTTTTCTGATCCGCGTAAAATGTATATGCTACCGGGTCCGCGGCATCATGGGGTATGGAATAGCAGACTACGGAGATATCTCCGATCACAAATTGTCCCCGCACATACCCCGAACCGTTTTCCGGAATCATACGCCTATTTTTCTGCTGTATCGGAGCCACGGCCTGCTCCATGGCCTGCCATGTCTTCGCGGTAGCATAGATCGGGACATGATACTTTCGGGAATAAATACCGGCGCCCCGGATATGGTCGGAATGCTCGTGCGTAATCAAGATCCCCTGAATATCGTTGGGACGCTCGCGAATCTCAGATAGGGCGCCGCTGATTCTGCTGCCGCTTACACCAGCATCCACCAGCAGCTTGGTCCGCTCCGTGCCGACAAAAATACAGTTTCCGCTGCTACCGCTGTATAAACTGCAGAACCGAATCATAGCCGGACTGCGGCCATTTCTTCCCGCCGGATGTCCGCGCCGAGGTGCCGCAGCTTGATTTCAATATGATCATAGCCTCTGTCTATGTACTGCACATGATGAATATCTGTCTCTCCGGCAGCGGCCAGTGCCGCGATTACCAATGCCGCGCCGGCCCGCAGATCGGGGCAGCAGACACTCGTGCCTTTAAAATGCCGCTTGCCGTTGACAATGGCCATTT
>USLW01000032.1 GCA_900555605.1 uncultured Clostridium sp.
GACGAGGCGGTAAAGTCCCTGCCGTAGAAGGACCAGGCAAATGCTGCGGCTTTGCAGGGACAGGCGTATTGCAGCAGACTGTTTTCTATTGAGCAGGAATTAGCAGAACTGCCACCCGAAGAACGATATACGCAGCATCTGGAACGGTCCAAGCCCGTGATGGACGCTTTGTTGGCATGGGCAGAAACAACCAACGCTGCGCCAAAATCTGCGCTGGGCAAAGCCGTATACTATCTGAAGGAACAGTGCCCGTATCTGATCCGTGTACTGGAGGACGGACGGCTGGAGCTGAGCAACAACCTTGCCGAACGTTCCATAAAACCCTTTGTGATTGGCCGGAAGAATTTTCTCTTCGCCAACACGCCTTGGGGCGCACAGGGCAGCGCCGTGATCTACAGCATGATTGAAACGGCGAAAGAAAGTGGGCTGGATCCGTACCGCTATCTGACGTGGCTGCTGACCAACGTGCCGATTATGGCCGCCAGGGACGACAGCTGGGCGGACAAGTTCCTGCCAGCCAACGCCCCCGGCAGACTGCCATTCTTTACAACAGAACTCCTGATTTGAAATGGACCGCACTCGTTGAGTCGGTCCATTTTTCTACCCATTTGACGCTTACAATGCAGGCTGTGAATTGTCACTTGTTAAGCGGGTGAAAAAATGCTATACTCTATGTGACATCACGATGGAGAGCGGGGATAATAGTGGAGCTGAAACAGTCGCATGTTTTATCGCAGAAGCTTGCGCTGACGCAGACGATGCGCCAGTCGTTGGACTGCCTCCAGCTTTCTGCACCGGAGCTATGTGAGTATGTGCAGGATGTGGCGCTTTCTAATCCATTGTTGGATGTGTGTATGCCGACCTACTATGAAACAGAGCTGCCAAACGAAGATATGCGATCTGAATACGAACAGATTGAACTGCGCAGTGAGGAAACATGGCGTGATATGCCGAGAGGTTCTGGGAATGCACTGGATATTTCTGCCGTGCTGACACGGGAACTGACTTTCCGAGATTACCTCAACGAACAGATTGGGCAAATGCGCCTCGTAGATGATGGGATGCTGCATCTGTGCCGTTTTCTCATTGACTGCCTCGACGGGCGCGGCTATCTTGATTGTCCACTTGAAGAATTATCGAAGGAATTTGGTATTCCGTTTTTCTCCCTTGAGCAGGCACTATATGCCATACAAATGCTCGATCCGCCGGGCATCGGCGCACGCAGCCTCTCTGAGTGTCTGATTCTGCAGCTGGTGCAGAGCCGCTCATTAGACCCCCTGACAATAGGCATCGCTCGCAATGGTCTAGAACAGTTAGGCAGACGAGATTATAAGGGGCTTGCAGCAATGTTGGGTGCCGGCGTAAGCGAGATAAAGCAGGCGAGCGCTAAGATTCTTGCGCTTGAACCGATTCCATCACGTAGCTTTGCCAGCAGCGAGCCGATAGCATACATCGTACCCGATGCGGCATTTTCTGTGGAACAGAGCAGGGTGACAATTGAGCTGAACAGGCGCGTTTTGCCCCGCCTTTCGGTCAACACCGAATACTCTGCGCTGCTTGCTACTTCCGATGACCCCAACGTGCAACAATATGTGCGTGAAAAACTTACAGAGGCAAACGCCATCATCAAGGGGGTTCATATGCGGTGCAATACGATCTTACGGTTGCTTACGCTGATTGCTACGGAGCAGCACGACTTCTTTTGCTCAGGTGGAACTCTTACGCCGATCACTATGCAGCAGATGGCGGAAAAAATGGACATGAGCACATCTACGGTAAGCCGTGCAATACAGAATAAATATATTCAGTATCGGGGCAGAATTGTCCCTCTTCGCAGCTTCTTCACGACTGCTATTCGCTCGGATGCTTCCGTTTCTTCCCAGGCCGTCAGGCAACGCATCCAAGACCTGATCAAGACAGAGAATCCAGAAGCACCACTTTCGGATGAGTCAGTGCGTATAGCGCTATCAGCGCTCGGCATTGAGGTCAGTCGACGTGCTGTTGCAAAATACCGCATGGCGCTGGATATCCCGCCTTCTTCTCAGCGAAAAAAACGTTGAGGCAACAATGGGCATATGCCTCCTTGCCGACGAAGCTTTGCAGGAAGCATACTGCTGAAATGAGTTTTTTATCAAGATAATTCCGCTTATACACCGGGTAATTAACATCTGTATTGCATACGTATTGCAGCAACAATCTGTAACCTTCTCAGCGAAATAGTTAAGGCGGACACAGAGAAGCCCATAGAGGTTAATGCCATATATAGAAAACGGCAGAAGAAATGTTGTGCGAGGGGGGTCCTGTTATGTTATCAAACTACATTGAACAATTATTTAAACTTGATAATTATTATGATGGCCTAATTGTTACAGACAACAAAGGCTATATCGAGTTTTTTATGACATACCGTCCTGATATCAGCGGCGCTAAGCAGGAAGACTTAGTCGGCAAGCATGTTCTTGATATTTATCCGGGGCTGACCGAGGAAACAAGTACGATTATGCGGGTGTTGCGTAGCGGCGAGCCGATTTACAACGAATACCAGACCTTGATTACCTGCCGCGAGGAGGTATTTCAATCCGTTAATACAACTATGCCGATTCGCGCAGGAGGTACAGGCGAGATCATAGGGGCAATTGATGTATCAAGATACGCAAGTCGTTTCTACGAAAAGCAAAGCATCAATCTTCACTCTGCTCACACGAGAAAGGGGCCTTTTTACTGCGTTGATGATATTATAACCTGCTCAGAAGATATGGAGGCGATTAAACGAAAAATCCCATTGATCTCAAAAACAGATTCGACAGTGCTGATCACCGGACGGTCTGGTACAGGAAAGGAGTTGATTGCTCAGTCTATTCACACCTCAAGCAACCGGGCAGATAAGGCATTCGTATCTCAAAATTGTGCCGCAATACCTGCGACGTTGCTGGAGAGCATCCTCTTCGGTACAACCAAGGGAAGCTACACTGGAGCCGAAAACAAGCCGGGACTTTTCGAGATTGCAAATGGGGGAACGTTATTTCTTGATGAGATCAATTCTATGGATATTAGCGTTCAGCCAAAGCTGCTGCGTGCAATTGAGGAAAAGCGTGTCTGCCGTCTGGGCAGCTATAAGCCACTCGAAGTCGATGTTAAAATCGTTGCAGCAATGAATGAAGACCCGCAGGAATGCGTTCGTAAAGGAAAGCTGCGCGAGGACTTGCTCTATCGACTAAGTGTTGTTCGGGTGGATATGCCAACGCTGCAGGAGCGACGCTGCGATATCGAGCTTTTGATGAAATATTTCATAAGCAAGTTCAACAGTAGTATGAAAAAGGACATTTTCGGTGTTGATGAAGAAGTAAAAAAAATGTTTGAGGAATATCCGTGGCCCGGAAATGTCCGAGAGCTTCGCAATACGATAGAGGGCGCCTTTAATGTCGCACAAGGGAAATGTATTCATGCGAGGGATCTGACGGGCTATATTGTACAACAATGCGGGCAACATGAGAAAGATTCATTGCCATGTAGCACTGGCGCTGATGAGGGGCCTTCCGGATTAAATGACCAGATTCATTCCGTGGAAAAGAGAATCATTGAGGATGCGCTGAAAAAAACCTCTACATATGCAGAGGCTGCACGACTAATCGGTATTTCTCGACAGGCTTTTATGTACAAAATGAAGAAATATAAAATTGACGTATGAATCGTTAGTCAAAAAATTTTGACACCTATGTGTCAAAATTTTTTGCGTATATGCAAAAATTTTTGGCAATTAGGAGCTGGAAGACGAACTGGCCGACGCTCCTGCTTAGCTTAAATCGGCGGCTCAAAGAGCGGCGGTGTTGCATAAAAACTCGGAATAGCAAAGAATTCTGTAAAAATAGCAAAGAACTCTATAAAATTAATATAATTTTATGTTTGACGTCCTCGTTCTGGCACACATTTTGCTGGTATACAAGTAGCACAACGACGCGGCCTCATCGAAGGCTGAAATCGTTGAATCTGCTTTAAAAACGAGGAGGATAATGCTAATGACAGATGTAAAACATGACATTGATGCTCTTGCTGGTGAGCGGTGGTTCCCACTCGAGACGACAATCACTGAGGATATGAGCAGTATATGGGGCGACTGGGGCGTGTGCTCAGAGGTCGATAAGCTTAAAGCAGTTTTGATGCGCCGTCCCGGAAAAGAAGTAGAGAATTTTGACTGGAAAGCCGCTCGATTCCGGGCTCCAATCGACCCCGAGAAGTTCCGTGCTCAGCATGATGCACTTGCCGATGTATACCGCGCACATGGTGTACAGGTACACTATGTCGATGAGCAGCGCAGTGACCGCCCCAACGCACTCTTCTGCCGCGATTTAGTCTTCATGACACCAGAAGGCGCAATCGTTACCCGTCCTGCAACGGAAGCTCGCAGAGGCGAGGAGCGTTATGCGGCAAAGAAATTGGCCGATCTTGGTGTACCGATTATTCGCACGATTTGTGGCGGCGCGACTTTTGAGGGTGCAATGGGAATGTGGATTGATCGCCATACAGTAATCCTTGCAAGCGGTGTACGTACAAATCGCGAGGGCTATGAAATGGTTCGCTATGAGCTTGAACGTATGGGAGTAACGCAGATTATTCATATGCAGATTCCCTATGGTCATGCGCACATTGACGGATTAGTAAATATGGCAAGTCATGATGTTGCTATGATTCACGCCTCTCAGGTCCCCTATGATGTTTGTGATGCGCTGAAGAAAAAGGGAATTAAGCTACTCGAGTGTCCCTCGAGAAATGAGGCTAAGGAGACCCTTGCAATCAATTATGTTGCTATTGAACCGGGCTTGGTTGTTATGCCAGCTGGTAATCCGCGCTCACAAGAGTTACTGGAGAAAAACGGAATCAAGGTTATTCCCATTCAGTTTGATGAAGTCCTTAAGGGCTTCGGCGCTATGCACTGCTGTACCGCATTCTTAAAACGCGGTTAATATTAGCAAATGGGATATGAAAGGAGCCTCAGCAAAATGAAGACGAAGAAATATATCAGTCTCCTGATGGCTATCATAATGATGCTCAGCCTATTTGCGGGCTGCGGCAGCGAGGGCAATACCCCATCGGTGAGCGATGATAAGGACACGCTTTACCTCCGGCTTTCCTCTGCGCTCCAAAGCACCGACTGGCAACAGACCTCTGCCATGGAAGGCAATAAAATCACTTATGTTCAACTTTTTGAAGGCCTTTATGGCATTGATGAGTCTGCAGGCGGCTACTACAACCTACTGGCAAAGGATATTCAGGTCAGTGAAGATGGTCTTACCTATACCATCGAGCTTGTGGATGCCACCTTCCAGAACGGAGATCCTCTTACGGCAGAGGACGTCGTATTCAGCTATGAGCTGGCAATGCAGAATTCTAAATTCGGTTATGTGACCTCTATGATCGACTCGATCAAGGCAGACGGTGACAAAACTGTAATCATGACGCTCAAATATCCCTATTCTGCCATCTCTCACACCTTTTTTACCATTAAAATTTACAGCAAGAGAGAATATCAGGAAATCATTGATAGCGGGGTTCCCTTTGGGACCAGGCCGCATACAGCGGGAACGGGACCTTATTACGTATCTGAGTATGATGTTTCCGCCGGCGTGAAGCTGAAGGCCTATGAAAATTATTGGCAGGGCGCACCGGCAATCAAAAATGTTGAATACCGTCTTATCACCGAGGACGCTGCGGCAGTCATCGCATATGAGAATGGTGAGCTTGACTATCTCATGGATGCGCCCTTGTCCGAGTGGGAGGACATTGAATCCTCTGCCCAAGGACGTTGCACACTGGCAAAGGCGAACGATATTCAGTTTCTCGGCATCAACTATCAATCCCCGTCTAACAATGGTATTCTTGCCAATCCCAAAGTCCGTGAAGCGATATTCTATGCTATTAATAAGGAAAGCGTTGTTAAGGCTGCGACCAGCGGCTATGGTACAGTAGCATATGAATACATGGTTCCTGACTATGTAGCAACCGCTCCGCGCGCTAGTGATGGAAGGTTTAAAACCTATGACTATAATAAGGATGCCTGCCATCAGGCGTTGCTTGATGCCGGCTTTTCCGAAGAGCAGATTGCTGCGGGTATCAATGTCGGTACCATCCTGACCTACAATGCCGATACGGCACCGAAAGCAAAGGCCGCAGTTGTCATTCAGGCGTGCTTAGCCGAGAATGGTATGATCGCCAATGTTGAAATCGGCGAAACTGGTCCTGTGACAGAGCGTCTCTATGCACTTGACTATGATATGTGCGTATATTCGGACAGTGGTAACTATGATTACAATAACATTCGCCAGCAGGTTGATTCAGAGTCTGTCGGAATGTATGTTGTCTGCTATAAAGATGATAAAAACACATTCGACTGGCAAAAGATTGAGAATCTGGTTGATCAGGGTGTTCTTGCTACCGACACCAAGGAACGATATGATATTTACACTGAGCTGTGGAGCATGATTATGGACACCAAGACAATCCTGCCCCTTTATCATGGAGCCGTCGGCATTGCATGGTCTGACCGCGTAAAGATTGACAGCATTAACCCATTCTACTACCACCTGACCGATATCAGTTGGGCTAAATAAACTCTTTCCTGTAGGATAAGTGGATCAGCTATCGTTGGTCCTTAGGCTGACGATAGCTGATCTCTCAAAAAAGGGGGCAAGTATGCAGAAATACATCGCAAAGCGTATCCTATTTTTAATTCCAACGATTATCGGCGTGACTTTGATTATCTATCTGATTATGAACATAACGCCGGGAGATCCGGGACGTGCTATTCTCGGATCTGGTGTCTCTCAGGCGGATGTGGATGCATATAACCATGCGATCGGATATGACTTGCCGTTTTTTCAGAAATTTGTGAACTATCTCAGCAATATGTTTCTCCACCAGGACTTTGGCATTTCTTATGTTACCAAGCAAAATGTATTCGATGAGATATGGCCGCGGTATATTATGACATTAAAGCTGGCGTTCATTGGAATGATTCTCTCAACAGCCATCGGAATTCCTCTGGGAATCTATGCTGCTGTGAAGCAATATTCACCCATGGATACGATTTCCTCAGTTATCTCCTTCCTGTTGGCTGCTGTACCGACCTTTGTTCTCGGCCTTGTACTACTGTTCTTCTTTGCACTCAAGCTCAAGTGGCTGCCGTCTTACGGCATTCCGAACTGGACAGGCTATATCATGCCAGCACTGGCAATCTCACTTCCCATTGCCGCACAGAATTTCCGCTTTACCAAGTCGTCTATGTTAGATGCGATTCGTCAGGACTATGTCCGAACTGCACGCGCTAAGGGTGCCAGCGAACGTACTGTAATTTGGAAGCATGTGTTGAAGAATGCGCTTCTTCCTGTTATCACACAAGTTGGCATGAGCCTCGGCCTTCTGCTGTGTGGCGCTGTGGTTGCAGAGGAGTTGTTTTCTGTGCAAGGTATCGGCAGCCTGATTGTCGAGCGTATTACTTATAAGGATGAGCCGGTCATCATTGCCGGAACGATTCTGATCTCGATCTGCTTTACCGTTGTTATGCTGGTCGTGGATTTGATTTATGCGATGATCGATCCTCGCATTCGCGCCAAATACACAAAATCTGGGAGGAAGTGAGCAAATGGCGGCCCAAAAAAGCTTGAATGAAGACTACAAAAGTGACGGGAAATGGAAAGAGATATGGCGCAGATTCAAAAAGAATAAGGGAGCCGTGATTGGACTGGTGCTGCTGGTCGTGCTGACGGTGATCTTGGTGGGCGCGCCACTGTTTATCTCCTATGATAAGGCAATTACACAGAATATGGATTTAATGCTTGCAAAGCCCTCCGTAGGGAATCTTTTCGGCAACGACGGATACGGACGTGACATTTTCGCGCGTATTATCTACGGTGGACGTGTTTCCATTGCTATTGCGATTCTTGCGACGATTTCTTCATGCCTGTTTGGCAGCCTTCTCGGTGCAGTCGCTGGCTATTTTGGTGGCAAGGTAGACAGCATTATCATGCGGTCGCTGGATATTTTTATGTCGGTTCCTGACATTCTTTTTACCATGGCGGTCGTATATGCGTTGGGTGCCAGCTTTACCAATTTGATCATTGCGCTGACTTTGGCGTATTTTACCAACTATGTCCGGCTGGTTCGCTCTGAGGTACTTACGCTTTCTGAACAGGACTATGTCGAGGCGGCAAAGGCTGGCGGTTCGAGCGGATTTCGCATCATTCTCTCACATATTATCCCCAATGCAATTGGCGTTATTATTGTCAACACCACGTTGAACATCGCAAAAATTATTATCTATGAATCGACGCTGAGTTTCTTGGGCCTCGGTATGCCGGCCCCCCAGCCGGAGTGGGGGCAGATGCTTTCGGAGGCTCGCGAATTTATGAGAAAAGCGCCTCATTTGATGGCATTTCCCGCACTATCTATCATTGTTACGGCCTGCTCAGTGAATCTTATCGGCGATGGTCTGCGCGATGCGTTGGACCCGCATTTGAAGTCATAAGGTACGCCACGGGAGGGGAGCTATAATGGAAAATGAAAAAAGCCCGATTTTGGAGATTAAGGATCTTCGGGTTACTTATGAAACTGACATAGAGGTTGTGGAGGCTGTCAACGGTATCAGCTTTCAAATCGAAAAGGGAAAAACACTCGGTCTCGTCGGCGAGACCGGCGCTGGCAAGACGACAACAGCGCTGAGTATTCTTCGCCTTTTGCCGGAAACGACAGGTCGTATTAAAGGCGGAGAGATCTGCTTTGAAGGCGAAGACTTGCTCCATGTTGACGAGGAGCAAATGCGGGTCGTGAGAGGAAACCGCATCTCTATGGTATTTCAAGACCCGATGTCTTCGCTGAATCCGGTCTACACAGTCGGCGATCAAATTGGAGAGGCAATTCGACTTCACAGGCCTGAACTATCTAATGATGCCGTAGAGCAGCGAATCGACGAGATCCTCCAGTTGGTCGGCATTATGCCATCGCGAAAGCACGAGTATCCACATCAGTTTTCAGGCGGTATGAAGCAGCGCGTTGTTATCGCTATGGCGTTGTGCTGCGAGCCAGAGCTGCTCATTGCGGATGAACCGACAACTGCATTGGATGTCACGATACAGGCTCAGGTTCTGGCCATGATCGCGGAACTTCGGAGTCGGCTCGGAACCTCAATGCTGATGATTACACATGATTTGGGCATTGTTGCGCGAACCTGTGATGATGTGTGCGTGATGTATGCAGGAAAAATCGTAGAGGCTGGTACCGTAGAGGATATTTTTCTCGCGCCGTCGCACCACCCCTATACAGAGGGTCTCTTTGGTTCCATTCCAAATCTGACAACAAAGGCACGCCGACTTAAACCTATTTTAGGTCTTATGCCGGATCCTACAAATTTACCAAAGGGATGCGAATTCGCACCGCGCTGTGAAAAGTGCATGGAGATTTGTCGAACGGAAAAGCCAAAAATATGCGGTGAGGGGAGTCATAAGCTCTACTGCCATCTATTTGATCCGGATAGGCAAAAAACAGGTGTAGGAGGGAATACGAATGGATGATAAGGGCAACGCACCTCTGTTAGAAACAATAGACCTGAAAAAGTATTTTAAGGTGGGAGGTGGCACACTGCATGCTGTTGATTCAATCAACATTAAGCTCTATCAGGGTGAAACGCTTGGTGTTGTTGGCGAGTCAGGCTGCGGAAAGTCCACATTGGGCCGTACAATCCTCAAGCTTATTGAGCCGACCGCCGGTCATATTATCTACGACGGAAAAGACATTACCAGCCTCAATATCCGTAAGATGCGGCCGTTGCGCCGCGAAATGCAGATCATCTTTCAAGATCCTTACTCAAGCATTGATCCACGAAAATCCGTGATTGAAACGATCTCGGAATATATGTTCATCCATAAGTCTTATCCGACGCGGCGCGAAATTATGAACCGGGCGGTTGAGCTGATGGATATGGTTGGGCTTGCCAGACGTTACGCTGATGCTTACCCTCACGAACTTGACGGAGGGCGCCGTCAACGTATCGGCATTGCGCGTGCGCTGTCGCTGCAGCCACGCTTCATCGTTTGTGATGAGCCTGTTTCTGCACTTGATATGTCAATTCAGGCCCAAATACTAAACCTTTTGATGGACCTTCAGGATGAACTAAATCTGTCCTATATGTTCGTCACGCACGATTTATCCGTTGTCAAGCATATCTCGGACCAAATTATGGTCATGTATCTAGGAACCTGCATTGAGTTTGCAAGCTCTGACGAATTGTTTCAAAAGCCGCTCCACCCTTATACAAAGGCCCTCTTGGCCGCTATCCCGGAGCCTGATTTGGAGAGTCGCAAAAAGGGTTTCCAGCTCATTCGGGGTGAGGTATCCAGCCCGATCGACCCAAAACCAGGCTGCCGATTTGCTGGCCGCTGCGAGCACTGCATGGCGCAGTGCCTTGAAAAGACACCGGAATATGTGGAGACGGAACCGGGTCACTTTGTGGCTTGCCACTTGGTGAACGGGCGATAACAATACAACTCATAGGAGAATACATAACATGATGGACACCTTGAAAATGGACATTGACGCGTTGCTCGGTGAGCGATGGTTCCCAAAGGAAACATCCTTTGAGGAGGATATTACAGAGTATTGGGGTGAATGGGGCGTTTGCTCTGAGGTTGAAACGCTGCGTGCAGTTTTGATGCGTCGCCCCGGGAAGGAAGTTGAAAGCTTTGATCCAAAAGCAGTTCGTTTTTCAGACGAGCCGATCGACGTTGAGCTTATGCGCCGACAACACGATAATGTGGCTAAGGTCTATACGGACTTTGGCGCAAAGGTTTACTATGTAGAGCATCAGCTTGAAGACAGGCCAAATGCTGTTTTCTGCCGTGATTTGATGTTTATGACGCCGGAGGGGGCAATCATTACCCGCCCCGGCATGGCAGCTCGTCGCGGCGAGGAACGCTATGTTGCCGAAGCTCTTGCTAAAATCGGAGTTCCAATCCTCAAAACAATTGCCGGTGATGGTATGTTTGAGGGAGCAAATGCTATGTGGGTCGATCGACATACCTGTGTTGTTTCAACGGGGTCACGCTGCAATCGCAGCGGCTATGAGCAGGTTAAAACTGAGCTTGAGCGTATGGGCGTTACTGTTTATCATATGCAGCAGCCGTATAGCAACATCCACATTGATGGTATTATGAACGCAATTAGTCATGACAAGGTCCTTGTTCATGCAGCGCAGGTGCCTTATGACATCATTGATATGCTCAAGAAAAAGGGCTACGAGATTCTTGAGATTCCCTCCCGCACGGAGCAATTCAGAACATTGGCATGCAACTTTGTTGCGTTGGAGCCTAATCACATTCTTATGGCACAAGGGAATCCCCGTACACAGGAAATGTTGGACAAGCATGGCGTAAATATTGATACCGTGGATATCTCAGAAATTCTCAAGGGTCGTGGTTCTCTACACTGCATCACTGCGTTTTTAAAGAGAGGATAGGGTAAGCAATAATTGGCTTGCTCACCCGTGCGCTGCAGGGATGGATTGGAGCTGCAATACCACACACAAGCACTTGGGTCGTAACCGTCAAGGCTGACGGTGGCTGGATTACGCATGGGACAATAGTGTCGGGAAGCTTCTCAGCTTCCCGACACTATAATGTTCAGGGGCGCGCAATAAACGTAACCGTCTGGAAATGTCAAGGTCCCGTCAAGATTTATGCGCAAAATTATTTGCAGGCTCCGGCTGAATGAAGTCAGCCGGCAATAGAGGCGTCGTCCAGA
>USLW01000033.1 GCA_900555605.1 uncultured Clostridium sp.
CAGCGCCATACAGGACTGGGCAAAAGCCGCCGCATCCCTGAGGGGAAGCCGGGTGCGCCGCTTCATGACCAGTCCGTTCAGCTTAGATTTAATTTCAAAAAAGCTCATACTGTCCCCGCCGGCAGCACCGTAAACGCGCAGCCGCAACTTTTGCCGGAAACGGTCTCTGTTTACCGTCTCATAAAAGCACTCCCGCCGGTCATTATCAAAATAAAGGCTGCTGAGGGTTTAATAGCCGTATGCATTGCCGTTCTTGTCCGTCTCCACATAAGGCGCCAGATCGTCAACCATTCTGTCCATGATATCATATGTAACCGGGAATTTAAATTCGTACCGGCAAAAATCTCCTTGAAACACCGTATGCACCCTCCCTGTACGCGGCCTATCTTCCGCAGCGTTTCATGTCCCGCATGTCCGCCGCGCACTGTATTTGGCAGCTAACAAAATCGCCTCCACCATACTGATCTCGCTGGCCTGATTTTTCCCGGCAATATCAAACGCCGTGCCGTGGTCTACGGAGGTCCGCAGAAACGGCATGCCGTGGGTGATTGCAATCGTGCGTTCAAAATCCAGCGTTTTTGTGGCAATGTGTCCTTGATCATGGTAAAGAGATAATACCGCGTTATATTTTCCGATATAAGCCTGATGAAATACGGAATCCGCACTGACCGGTCCCGTTACCGCAAACCCCAGACGGCGCGCTTCTTCTACCGCCGGTGCAATAATCTCCACCTCTTCGGTTCCGAACAGGCCGTGCTCCCCGCTGTGCGGATTCAAGCCTGCAACCGCCATGGTTCCCTCGGTTACGCCAATGCTGTGCAAAGCCGCGGTACACCGTTCGATATAATCCAAAATCCGTCGGCGTGTTACGCGTCTGCAGGCCTCAGTCAGAGAAACATGTCTGGTGAGAAAAAATACGCGAAGCCCTCTGGTCTCGAACATGGTCAGAGGGTCCTCCGTATGGGTCAGCGCAGCAAAAATCTCCGTGTGACCGATATAGTCCACATCTGCCGCCCGCAGAGATTCTTTATTGATGGGGGCTGTAGCAACTGCTGCCGCGCATTCGTTCATACACAGATGCGCAGCATTTCGGATACAGTCATACGCCATCCGGCCTCCCGCGGCACAAATCGTTCCGATCTGTGCCGGCATTGCAACGGAACCGGAAACATCAGAAATAATATGCCCGAAGCGCTCTGCAAAATCGTGCTTCCCGCAAAATCCGGCCGTATATTCCAGCACCGCACGATTTCCGATCACCAAAGGCTGACACGCTTCAAATATCTCTTTATGATATAAGGATTTCACAACAATTTCAGGGCCGATCCCGCAAGGGTCTCCCATCGTAATGGCAATGATCGGTTTAATTTGCAATCCCTCCGTTTATGCGCATAAAATTGTATTTGCAAAATTGTTTTAAACAGTATAACATATCGCCGCATACAAATCCAATGTTTTTTACAAATTCTTTACGCGCAATTGAAAAGCAATTCGGAATTGCTGCCGCCCGGTCCCCCTAAAGCTTCAGGTCCCGCCTGCGCGGAATCCGCACGGAGCCGAACATCACCAAAAGCAGCACTGCCAGCAGACAGGATACCCCACCTGCAAAGATCCACCCCGCTGTATGATTTCCAAGTTCGGTGGCCAGCAGAAAACGGCCCGTAACGCAAATGGCCAAGGCAGGAAAAAACGGCTTTAAAATCCACTCCCGAAGATAAAACGCCATCCCTGTTTTTTGTACAATGAAAATCAAATTCATTCCGCTCGAAACAACCATGCTGATTACAGTCCCCCAGATAAAGCCCGAAATCCCGTATATCGGCACAACAAACCAGATAAAACCCAGCCGTATCGCATATCCGATGGTGGTACTGACCAGGGCGGCGCCCTGTTTGCCCAAACCATTCAGGATTCCGGCCATTGTCTGCTGCAGGTACATCAAAATGCAGCAGGAGGCCAGTTTTACAAGCAGCGGGCCCACCTCCTGCCCGCGATAGAAAAATTCACCGATCTGAAAACCGAATGTATAGAAAACGCCGAAGCAAAAAAATCCCATTACAAAACTCATTTTAATGCAGCGCGAAATCCGGTAGTTGGCCAGGCGTTAATTTTTTACAGACATGGACTCTGCAATCGCCGGAACCAGTGTTGTTGCGAGCGCGGAAGTAACAAGGGTTGGAAAACTGATCAGCGGCATAGCCATTCCTGAAATACGTCCCAGCATTTCGATGCTGGCGGTATAGTTGAGGCCGCCTGCTAAAAACCGCATAGGTAAAATGACGGATTCCACAGTTCCCATAATCGACGTCAGGAAACGATTTACGGAAATCGGCGCGGAAAAACGGCCGATTGTTTTTGCGGCGCTTCTTCTGGTAATGGTAGGCGCTTTCACGGCCGGCTTCCGGCATTCTTTAAAAAATACATAGCCCACCACCAATAAATTCGCCATTTCTCCCACAGCGGCGGACACAGTCGCAAGTGCGCAGGCATATGCTAAATTTTCCCCGGCAATATGCGACGCTAATATAAAAATAACGCCGATCCGCACAATCTGTTCCACCACCTGCGAAACAGCCGTAGGGGTGACCTGGGAAGCTCCGTAGAAATATCCCTTGATGGCGGAGGCCGCGGACACAATCGGAATGCATGGCGCCAGCATAATCAAAGACAGATATGTCCGTTCATCGTGCAGAAGGTGTACTGCAATCGGTTTTGCAAAAGCAATCAAAAGAATCCCTACCGCTGTGCCCACCACAAGCAGAAACGCAAAGCCTGTTTTGGCAATGCGCTTTGCATTTGCCTCATTGCCCCTGGCCTTCTCCTGCGCAGTCATGCCGGACACCGTAATGGATACCCCGGCCGTCAGTGTTAAAATAATCAGGGAATATACAGGCGAGGCTAATTGAAAGAGCCCCATGCCTTCCGCCCCGATGAGATTGGACATAAAAATCCTGTTTAAAAAACCCATGATCCGCACAATGAGACCGGCTATCATCAGCTTCACTGCGCCAGCTTTATATGTTTCCTTCACAAATCACACTGTCCATTACCCGAAACATTACATCCATACTTATTTCGGAAACAGCCTGTTTATGCGTTCTTTTTTGCGCGGTACAGCAGCCAGGCCAGCAGAAGGCCGGCAAAAAACCCGCCGAAATGGCCGTAATTGTCGATATTCGCTTCTGAAAATATGCCGTAAAAGAGGTTGAAGAGCACCATAAACCCGAACATCAGATAATTGCCCATATGACGAAACCGTTTGGCCTCCCGGTCAAAAAACATCCGATAAATCAGCACGCCGCCCAATCCCATAATCGCGCCCGAGGCGCCGAGGGATAAATAGTCGGTAAAAAAGAAGGACAGCAGATTGCCTGCCAAACCGGATATCAGGTAGATCAGCCAGAATTCACTGTCGCTGTAATATCGCCGGATAATTGTCCCTAAATAGTAAAGAGAAAACATATTGCCGGATAGATGCGTGATATCCGCATGCAGAAACATGGAGGTAAAAAGCCGCCAGACTTCCCCCTTGCGGATCAGGTCGTTATCTTGAATTCCCCACTCCTGTAAAAAATCCGCGCCATACCGCCGCTGGAGAAAAAGTCCTGCAAAAAAGACCGCCACATTGACGGCAATCAAAAACCATACCGGATGAAAAGCCGACCGTTTCTGTTGGCTTTGAAAATTTCTGCGTGTCTCTGCGAGCTCCTGTCTGAATTGATTCATATAGATGATCCGCTCTGCAGGCGTGACAGCCCCCATGGGCGCCACCCTGTCAGATACAGCACGCAGCTTTTTATCGTGGAGATTTCTGCCGGAAACCGTATGATACGTTCCGGATTTTAAATCAAAGATTACCAGCTCCGCAAGAATGCCGTTCTCCTCCATCAGGCGCAGCTTTTCTGAAAACATCTGCGGAATACGGGGCTGAAACAATGTATAATCTTCAAATGCATATACATAATAATAAAAAATATTTTTTCCCTGAGGATCAAACCTGCGTTTTTCGATAAACAAATCCAATGGATAGGCCAGTTCAGCAGCAATCTGGTCTGCGGAAACCAATTCGTCCTTTGGCGCGACATAACGGGCATACAAAACGGAAAGCGCACTCATTTCCTGCTTGATCAGCGCTTTTCCGTCTTTTGACACCTGATAATAGGCATCCTTAACAGCTGATAAAATAAATAAATTTAAGAAGTCGGACAAATTAGCCGCGTCTGACATATCCTCCGCCCCGTTTGTTGTCGGTCTGATGCTTTACATCAACCAGACGTTCCTCACTCTCTTTCATAAACTTTGCCAGTTTATCCTCAAAAGCGCCTGACTCCCGGTTGCGGTCGTCACTGAACAGCGGAGGCGGCTGTAAAAACAGTGAGGCAGACGACTGCTGCTTCTGCTGCGGAACTCTCCGGGGCTTATTCTCTGCAGCCGCATGGTTCTGCCGTTTTTTGGGAATTGCTTCCGGATTGCTGTCCGCAAGCAGAGCAGAAGCCTTTTTAATGGAAAGCCGCTTTTTTCCGTCACGCTCAGTCGCCAGCGCAATCACATGTACGTCTTGTCCGATCTGCAAAAAATCTCTTACATCCTTTACATATTCCTCTGAAATCTCGGAAATATGCACCAATCCCGTAGTGCCGTCCTGAAGCCTGACAAACGCACCAAAACTCATAATGGCCGTAACCTTGCCCCCAATAATACCGCTTCCCTCTGCCATAAAAAGATACTGCCTCCCAGTTTGCTGTTTAGTCGTTTATAAAAACAATTTCATTGTTTTTTACATAGCCGAGCTCTTCACGAGCCTTCTTTTCAATATATTCGTCTGTACCTACCATCGACTCTTCCCGGAGCAGTTCTTCTTTACGCAGTTCCTCTGCAGCAATCTTTTGCTGCAGCTCATGATATTGTTCCATATTTCGTGTCAGGGTATCCTGCTGTCCGATCAGCAATACCGTCAGATAAACGGCTAATGCGATAAATACCAGATTCTGCAGATTCAATTTTTTAAACATTTGTATCACCTTAGCATTTTTCTTTTGTAATCAAGCGTATTATATAGTGTAAATTGCAGTTCGTAAAGTATTTTTTTTAATTTTTTACGGTTCCGGCGCAGCGGCGGCCTTTGCCCTGGCCTTTGCCCTGGCCTTTGCTCTGCTTTTTTCCATCATCCGACTGAAAAAGCGGACGATTTTTTGTATTGGTTTCACAAATACAGTCCGGAAAACCACAATGACGGCATAGCAGATATAAAAAATGATCCGATTGGATACCGGACTGATCAACGCGTAGTACAAGGCAATCCCGAACGCGGTCCCCAAGAGGACGTATCCCCGGATTTCGCCTCCGTTAAAAACATATACCGCAAGCATAAAAATCGCAAATGAGGCTACCAGAAAAATAAAATCCTGCAGATGGACCAGCAGATGCGGCGTTCCTCTGCCGGCGCCCTTTTTGGTTGCGCTTCTGACCGCCCGGAAGAAGTCGAAGAGCAGCGCAATACATACGCCGGCGATTGCCATAATAAAAAATACGTAAATGGAATGCAGCGTTCCTGTCCCGGGATTGACACCATTCGCAGGGGAAACGGCAAGAACATGTTCCATAGCGACTCCTTTCAATATGTATCAGCGAAACATTCTTTTGAAGATTCCTTTTCCGCTTGCCTTATTTTTATCCTCATATTCACAGCTGTAGATATAGCCCGTAATCACAAGCTCATGCTGCTCCAAGCTCAGCCTGCCGATCTTCAGTCCTTCTCCGCGCACCAGCATGCGGCCCAGCTCCGTGTCTACATCCACATATTTTTCATCAAAGCTCGCGACATCCGTTACACCGGTAATTTTAATTTTCTCCCGGTTTTCTACATTAATATTTTGTCCGTTCATTTTTACGGGCACGCGCCGTTCTTCTGCCATAACGCTTCCCCTATCTGAAATCATTCTCCCCTTTATAAATATGCGGATATGTGAAAAAGATGTTCATTTTGATGCGGATCTGCCGATTATGTGCTATACTTGCTTTGTATGCGGCGGTTTCAGCGGCCGAGCGAAACCGGATCTTATCCATATGCGGTCGAGAGGCGCATAGAAAAACAAAATAAGGAGGTGTACGGCGAATGGCATCAAAGAAAAAAATTGAGTTCACCAATTTTGATCAAGATACAGAAGAGGATCTTGTTTCTGCCTCAAAAGCAGAACGCAAAGAAGAGGCCCGGCGCAGAAAGGAAAAGGAAAAGGCCGAAAAAGAGGAAGAAAAGAAAAAAGTCAAAGCAACGCTTACGACACAAGGGGTCGTTTACGTCGAAGACTATGACGATGAATTTGATATTGCTGTTAAGGAGAAGCAAAAATTTTCCAAAAACAAGCTCGCCTTGATCTGGGGCGGCGCAGGCCTGCTGCTGATTGTGGTGCTGATCATTCTTATTACTGTATTTGCAAACATTTTAAATACAGGAGCGGTCTATGACGGCGTCATGCTGGACGGCTACAGCCTTGCCGGCATGACGGAAAAACAGGTGCAGGACTATGTGCGCAGCACGTATATTACCCCTTTAAAAGAAGGCGTCATGGAAGTTAAAATCGGAGATACCCAGGTCTCATACCCGATGTCTGAATTTGTGGTGTGTCCGGACCCTGAGGCCATCGCAAAGGAAGCCTATGGAGTTGCCCGTACAGGCAACATTTTCTCCCGGCTCAGCCAAATTACCGCGCTGAAAAGCAATCATAAAAATTTAAGCATCACTTATACGATATCAAATGAAAAGTTTGAAGATATTCAGGCAGCAGCCGCAGAAAAGCTGTGTGTGGAAAAGGTGGATCCCACCATTGAGGCATTGGCCAATGACGGCATCAAATTCACATACGGCGCAAAGGGCGTAGAAATCGACCTGAACCGGCTGAATGAGGATCTGAAAAAGGCGCTGCAGGAACTCAGCAAACGTTTGGAAACGGCTGGTACAGCGGCGCCGGAGCCGATTGCGCTTGAGATTTTTACGATAGTCTCTGATTTTACCCCAATTGAAAAGGAAGCAGTGCTGGAGCTGGCCTATATCCCGCCCGTCGACGCATATTTTCAGCGTGTCAACGGTAAAGTTGAGATTGTCCCCCAAGTATACGGCCGCTCCGTAGCAGAGACGGATTTAGACCGTATGCTCGATAAAATCAACAGCGGAAACGCTTCCCCGAATGAATATTTAGTGATTCCCTACGATCACTCCGTGTCCGCTGAGATTACGGAAGCCATGCTGCAGGAGATGCTGGATACCAGAACCTTGCTTGCCGAGGGTGCATCTTCAAATAAATTAACCGGCGGCAGTACGCAGCTCGTATCCAAAAACGAACGGGCGCAGAATCTGCGGCGCGCCGCAGAACTGCTGAACAAAACCATTGTTCTTCCGGATGAAATCTTTCGGTTTTCAGAGGTTGTCGGAGACATTTCAATTGCTAACGGTTTTATCCCGGCTTACGACAACGCCATGGGAGCGGATGAGAAAGCGGCGGGAGGCGGCGTATCTCAGGCAGCCTCCGCATTATATCTGTCGCTGCTGAAAGCAGACATTGAAATTACGGAACACGCGCATTATCCGTATCCTGTAAATTTCGGAACGCTGGGTCTGGATGCATACGTCAGCAAAAATCAAGACTTTTCTTTTCGGAACAGCAGCGGCGTGCCGCTGCGCATAGAGGCCTCCTATATCGGCGATCTATTTACCATTCGCTTGTATGGAGCAAAAACGCTGGAAAATACCATTGAGATTACCGCGGATTCTCAAGAAACAGCGTATGAGACGATCTACGAAATCGATCCGGCGCTGCAGGACGGTGAAGAGATCCGTGTGCCGGGTTTCCACGGATACCGTGTAACCGTATCCCGCAGAGTCATCAGCGGCGGTGTCGTTATTTCCGATAAAACCATAGAAATTGTAAGCTATCAGTCAAGAAATGAAACCATCTACCGAAACGGTGCAGTAGCGCCTGATCCGACAGAGCCCGCTCCGCCGCCTTCCCCTACGGCTCCTGAAACAGAGCCTGCGGAAGCGACGCCGTCCTCCTCCGAACAAAATACAGAGCCGCTGCCGACTCCGCGATCAGAGTCTTAATACAAATTTCCGGAGGATATCATATGACAGAGGATGCCTTTATAGCATTCGACCGGGTCAGTAAATATTACCAGGTCGGGGAAATGAAAATCACCGCGGTAAAGGATATCACGTTTACCTTGCAAAAGGGTGCGTTCACGGTAATCGTCGGTGCCAGCGGCGCAGGGAAGACGACAGTGCTGAATATGCTGGGCGGGATGGATACCTGCAGCAGCGGCAGGATTCTTTTGGACGGAAGTGAAATCAGCAGCTATTCCCCAAAGCGGCTTACCGCATACCGACGGCATGAGGTCGGGTTTGTTTTTCAATTTTATAATCTTATGCATAATCTTACCGCCTTGGAAAATGTCGAGCTTGCGTCTCAGATATGCAAAAACCCGCTGAATGTAAAGGAAACGCTCTGCAGCGTCGGGCTGAAGGATCGGATGCACAACTTTCCGGCACAGCTTTCCGGCGGAGAGCAGCAGCGCGTAGCGATTGCAAGGGCTCTGGCGAAAAATCCAAAAATTCTTTTATGCGACGAGCCTACCGGGGCATTGGACTACAGTACCGGAAAGACCATTCTGAAGCTGCTCCAGGACACCTGCAGGAATACGGGAAAAAATGTGATTGTAATCACGCATAATCAGGCGACCACAGCCATGGCGGACAGCGTCATTACACTGCGCAGCGGCGAAATCGCAGACATCACGCACAATGATGCCCCCGTGCCGGTAGAAAGGATTGAATGGTAATGGCATATTTTACTGAAGTTAAGCGAAGCATTCTGCGTTCCTTCAGCAAATTCCTGTCAATTCTGCTGATTGTCGCCCTTGGCGTCGGTGTATTTGCCGGCGTAAAGGCAACCGGTACTGACATGAAGCGCACTGCTGACCAATATTATGACGATCATGACTTTATGGATCTGTCTATTCTCAGCACCGGCGGTCTGACGGCACAGGATGTCGCGGCAGTCGCCGCCATAGAAGGCGTTGCGGCTGCAGAAGGATTTTATACCAGCGATGCACTGATCCAATTAGAAGATAAAGAAGCTGTTATGAAATTTATCAGTCTTCCCAAAGCCGTCAACCGATTAACCTTGACAGAAGGCGCACTTCCCGTCCGGCCGGGCGAATGCGTTCTGACCGTTACCTCAGAAGGCCTTTATCAGTTCAAAATCGGCGATACGGTCCGCATTGCCAGTGAAAACAGCGGAATCTTGTCAGAATATAAAATCGTGGGCTTTGTCCAAAGTCCCTGCTATATTTCGTTTGATTTAGGCAGCAGCACACAAGGCAGCGGCAAGCTGAATTACGTTGCCTACATAACAGAGGAAAACTTTGCGCAGGACTATTTTTCCGAATTAGCCGTAACGGTCAGCGGCGCAAAGGCATGCAATACATATGGATCAGCCTACACTGCGCTTGTAGAAGCGGTACGCCTTCGCATAGAAGGGATTGCCGAAGAACGGACAGCGGCGCGCCTTTCCGAGTTGCGGGCTTTCGGGGAGCAGCAGATTGCAGCGCTTTTATCGGCGGCACAGCAGTCGGGTACGAAAATTGATGAAGCTTTTATCGCACAGCTGCGCAATCAGCTGGATCTGCTGAAACAGCCGCAATGGTATGTGCTGGATCGCAGCGCAAACATCGGATATGTCAGCTATCAGGGAGATTCCGAAAAGGTGGATGCCATTGCCGCAATTTTTCCCGTATTTTTTTTCCTGGTAGCCGCCCTGGTATGCCTGACCACCATGACACGAATGGTCGAGGAGGAACGGACACAAATCGGCGTTATGAAAGCTTTAGGTTACGGAAAGGGAGCAATTGCGGCAAAATATCTGATCTATGCAGGACTGGCCAGCACAGCAGGCAGCCTTCTCGGCCTGGCGGTCGGATTTCAGCTGTTTCCGAAAGCAATTTTTGCCGCATATCAGATTTTGTACCGCATTCCCGATATTCAGACGCCCTATCATCTCACATACGCGTTGGTTTCCTCTCTTTCAGCCATTCTATGTACAGTATTGGCCTCCTTGGCCGCTTGCATCGCAACGCTCCGGGAACGTCCTGCCGCTCTCATGCTGCCAAAGTCCCCAAAGGCCGGGAAACGTATTTTACTCGAACGTATCGGCTTTCTCTGGAAGCATATGAGCTTCAGTCAAAAGGTCAGCGCCCGCAATCTCTTCCGTTACAAAAAGCGGTTTTGGATGACCATTGTCGGTATCGCAGGCTGCACGGCGCTGCTGCTGACCGGCTTCGGCCTGAAAAACTCAATATCCGATATTGTAGATAAGCAATTCCGCGATATCGCACTGTACGATATGAGCGGCTCCTTTGCACAAGGAGCAAAGATTGATGATATCGCGCCGGTTCTGGAGGCACGCGGTGTAACTTACTTGGCTTATTACCAAAAATTCACCGATATTTCGTCGGATGATTTTCAAAAACAGGCATATCTATTCATCCCGGACTGCGAAGAAGAGACAATCGCCCGGTTTGAGGCGCTGTATTCGCTGCATACCCGCAGAACCGGCACGCCGCAGCCGCTATCGCGCCGGGGTGTAGTCATCACGGAAAAGCTTGCAAAGGAACTGCACGTTTCAGCCGGCGATACGATTCAGATCTCAGACGGCACGGAACGGGTCGGCTTTCTCGTGACGGGTATTGCGGAAAATTATATCTACCATTACGTATACATGCTTCCCGAAACGTACGAAGCCGCCTTCGGCGGCAGACCCGCGCCGAATTATTTTGCAGGCAGGCTTTCCGAGGATTCCGGTACTGCGCGGGATACGCTTTCCGAAGAATTGCTGCGCAGCGGAAAAATCACCGCAGTGAATGATATCTCCGATTTCCGGGTCACCTTTGACGACGCCATCGGCAGCCTGAATATTGTCGTGCTGGTACTCATCGTATGCGCGGCATTGCTGGCATTTATCGTGCTTTACAATCTGACGAATATCAATATCACGGAACGGCAGAGAGAGGTTGCCACAATCAAGGTGCTGGGCTTTTATGATCCCGAGGTTTCCTCTTATATTTTCCGGGAATCTGTGACTTTGACGGTTATCGGCATTTTGTTCGGACTGGTATTAGGGGTCATTCTCCACGCCTTTGTTGTTTCTACGGCAGAAGTGGATATGGTGATGTTCGGCCGTGAGATAAAAGCCATGAGTTATGTCATTTCCGCGGTGCTGACGCTGGTATTCTCCATTCTTGTGGATTTTGCCATGCATTTTCGGCTGAAAAACATCTCCATGGTGGATTCATTGAAAAGTGCAGAATAAGAAGGAGGTATTGCCGCAGTATGACAAAACAGGGGGAAAGTTGTCAAATTGATATTACCGGAATTACGGAAGAGGGCGCCGGAGTCGGACATCTCGGCGGCATGGCGGTTTTCTGCCCCGGTCTGCTGCCCGGTGAGCAGGCCGAGGTTCGGCTCACAAAAGTAAAGAAGTCCTATGCCATTGGTAAAATGCTGCGGCTGCTCCGGACCT
>USLW01000034.1 GCA_900555605.1 uncultured Clostridium sp.
AGATTAAATAACCATTTTCGCCGGTTTCCGTATTCGGCACATCCGGGTTCGTGGGAACCACCGGGTCTGCGGTCTTGGTATAAAAGGCCTTGCTGACAGCCATGACGCCAAAACAGGAGCCTATCGCTACTTTCCCCTGGATATCCGCTTTTGCATTTGTCATGACCGCAACCTCTTCCCCGTCTACGGAAATTTTCAGCGTATCGGAAGCGGCGCTGTATGTAAGCACCACTTTGTGAGATAGGGAAGCAGCCATGGCCTCCGTCATTTTATATTCCTTTGAGAAGCCGGACTTTCCGCCTTTTACCGTAATGATCTGCATGCTCTCGGGGAACTGCGTAAACTGGATCAGCGTGCTGCCTTCCGCGGGGTTCTGGGCATCCGTGGCGCCCAGCAGAACTCCCTGATAGCACCAGCCGTTTGCTGCCCCGGCCTCACCGGCATGCAGCAGGTCAAAGTCAAATTCCAGCGTGAAGGATTCCTCACCGGTAATATTATAATCAGCCGTCGCATACACATAGTTTGTCTTTTCTTCTGAGCCGAAGGACGCATAATAACCGCAGTTATAGGGATCCTTCATTTCCTGGAACACACCGGCTCCGCTTGAGGTCCATTCCCCAAGATTGTTTGTAAAGGTCTTTAAAATAGCCGGCTCCGTCTCGGTATATATCGCCTTTTCAACCGCCATCATGCCAAATTGAGAACCAAAGCCAACCTTTCCCCGGATATCCTCCTTTACGTTCTCCAGAACCGCGATGAAGGCTCCGTCAACCATAATCCGCATCAGATCCGGCTCGGCGCTGTATTCAATTAAAATCCGATGGGACAGCGCATTGGCCATTTCCTCAGACATCGTATATTGCTTCTGATTGCCAGATACATCGCCGCTGATATCAATGAACCGTTTTTCATCGTATAGCTTTGTGAATTCTATCCGCATACTGTTTTTCGCCGGATCCGCCGCATTCTCGGCGCCCAGCAGAATTGCCTGTTTTAGCCAGCCGTGTTCGGCTCCGCCGCTGCTATGATGGACAAGCGTGTATTTTACTTCTAACTGAAAAGACTTTTCACCTGTAATCTCAAAATCCGATGCCGTATATACAAAGCCGTCAGCCTCGGATGAACAAAACGCGGCATCATATCCAATCCCGTAGGGATTGCTCCATGCCGTAAATTCGCCTTTGCCTCCACTCGAAACCCATGTCCCGAGATTGCTCTCAAATCCAATATTTTCCGCTGCCTGCACAGGCAGTCCCACAGCAAAGCAGGAAATTAGGAGCAAGGCGCATACCAGCAGCAATGACATCCCCTTCTTCATTCTCTTCATCATATCTCCTCCTTAAAATTTATAATTCTTGAAAACCGGCCGCCGTTTTCAGCCTCTGCTTAAGAACAGAAAATGCCGCGAATTTTGCTGTATTTCTTTTAGCCGGCAATCTGTTATTTACAAAACAGCAACACTAATTTCATATATATTATAATCAGGGCGGCAAGGTATGCATACTAGCAGTTTATAATAGGATTCATTTTAAAGTTGATATTTTTTAAGATTTTCGTACAAGCAGAAGCCATATCGTATTCCGGCCGCAGGGATCCGATTCTTCTTATTAAAATTTAGGTATCGCTTAAGGCCGTCCCGATAGATCGGGTCCTGTTCTCAAATTCTAAAACCGCAGTTTTTTTCCGTGAGGGAGGAAACCGTTTCCTGTAAGCTGTTTCCTGCAGCAGCGCGCTTTGCAGGAAAGTGCTGATTTCCGCGGTGTCTTAGGCGCTGCCAAAGGGTATGCCGGGCACTGCTTTGCAAAAAAGGGCAGTTTATCAGAATGCTCTCCCCCGGCACCTACCGGTTCTTCCGGAAAACGCCGCGTGTGGGAACCCCGCGGCTCATAATTGCGGTCCAGTCCGATTTCATATATAATAATAAAAAAATCGGAGGTCCTATTTATGACAGATTCTGATGTCACATTTTACTTTCCGCCCTATCCAATATATGTGCTGTCAGATTACCGCTTTTTCGCCCCCCACGAGCGCCATATTACCCGAACCTGCGGTGAGTATGTACTTTTGATTCTGTTCGACGGCATTCTGAACTTTACAGAAGAGGATGAGGAAGTGGTGCTGTCCAGCGGTACCTGGTATCTGCAGCGTCCGGGGCTTCGCCAGAGCGCGCTGCGGGAAAGCAGCTGCCCCAGATACTTTTATATTCATTTTCATATGCCGCCGGATCTCAATTCCTACGCGCAGCAGCACGTACTCCGTATGCCGATTTGCGGAAAATGCGACTATAGGCTTTATGATTCCTTCTTCAAAGAGCTTTCGAAGCCACTTTCCGGCTCCCTGACAGAAGCAATCGATCGTCAGACCGCGTTTTTAAATTTTCTCTGTTTTTTTATACAGACCTGCGGAATCAGCGGACTGGAGCAGAAGGGAAAAACCACCCGGGCCATAATCGAGTATCTGAAGACGCATTATATGGATACGGTGGAGCTTTCAAAAATATCGGCACAGCTGCATTACAGCCCGGAATACCTCCGAAAGCGCTTCTACAGAGAAACAGGCGTCACAATTGCGGCTTATGTCAAGGCGCTGCGTATTGAGAAGGCCAAACTGCTGCTATGCAATACGGATGCTGCCGTCGCGGAAATTGCCGCTGTCGTAGGGTTTGAGGAACCCTCTGTATTTTTTCGCAATTTTAAAAAGCAGTGCGGGCTTTCTCCCAGTGCCTGGCGGGAAGCGCATCGGAACTGAAATATGCGGCACAGGAAGCCTTCTTTCAGAAAACAGGCCGCAAAAAAAGGGGCCTGTTTACAGCCCCTTGTAATCAGCAGCGTTTCACCTGCACCTTCACGGTTTTATTTCCGCCTTCCTGTTGAAAATCCGGCAGCAGCAGAGGCAGCGCAGGCGCACAGCAGAAGCCCCGCGCACAGAACAGCCGTCCCTGTCGAAATCCATTTTACTTTTTCATACATGCTTCTTCCTTATCGTTTTTTATTATGCATCTTTTATTTGGATCAATTCGATTCTTTCCAATTCCGCAAACCCGATATCCGAAGCAGCTTTTAGGATTGTGAAGCTATGGCTTCCGGCCTCCGCGGTAATCGTAAGCTCTGCGTAAGTATCATTTCGGAAGCCCCCCCACCTGTCTGTGGCTGCGTATGAAATCACACCGCAGGGCTGTCCGTCCAGCAGGAGCGTATGCGTCGCCTTCCCCGCAGCCGCCGCATAATATACACGGACCGTCCAAACGCCGGCCGATGGAATGCGGATAGACGGAAAATGCAGAGACGAACCTGTATCGTCAATTCCGGCTACATAGGCCCCGCTCTTATACGCACTGCCGGAAAGCTCCGCATACTCTGCCTCCAGACAGATTCCATACGCCTCCGCTTCTCCGAAACAGAGGCTGACCCCGCTCAGATTTCTTAAATTTTCTCCGTCCTCAGCCGTGCGCAGTTCCACCAGATTGTATTTGGACGGATCGATCCGCAGCGCCTCTGACACATAGATATTTTCATTTTTCTTTAACCGCAGGGTATCCATTTCTTCCCCGTTTATAAAAAGCTTTGCCGTCATGTCCTCTGGCGCCGTATAGGTCAGCTGAACCGGCCGCTGAATCAGGGACATCGCTGTCGCTCCCTCTTCCCCGGTATAAGGGACTGTTACACGGTAAAAGGTCATGATATCCGAATCTGTTTCATCCGGCGTAAAATATACAGGCGTATCCCCGGTCCAGGGAAGCAATGTGACGCGAAGCCGTGCAAACCCATACGGAATCAGTGCGACCTCCACAATTTCACCTTCGCATTGTTCCGGACTGATGGGGCTCAGCGGCACGCGCTGGGCAACCTGGTCTTCACGAAGTCCCCAGTCCTTCACCAAAACCGCCTTGCCTTGGAGCACAATCGGCGCCTGCTCCTTTGCAAAGGTCATGTCCGTTTTGATCTCCCGTTCTGAAACAGTGAAAAATGTCTCAGCGTTATGGATATCAAAATCAGAAAGCGCGTAGCTCCAGTCCTCTGCGGGGGTCAGGTTCACAGAAGTATATTTTTCCGTAAGCGTCCATTGATTTGGATTATAATCAATTTTCTCTGTATTTTCCGCAAGCCCTAAGGTGTACAGCAGTGCGCCGCGCCGCACAAATACACTATTATTTTCCGAATAGGAGGCCTTGATGGTTTCAGGAAAAACCAGTTGAATCCGATCATTGTCACACCAAGATGCCTGCAGGCAGAAATAGCCGTCTCCGGCAGGAAGCGCCTGCTGCACGCCATTGACATAAACCTCAGGCGTACTGCACCATTCAGGCACCCGGAGATAAATCGGAAAGGTGCATGCCCCTTCCATATGGATTGTCAGATTCACCGTATTCCGGAAAGGATAATCCGTTTCCTGAACAATCCGCACCTGCGCCCCGCCGCCGGTAAAGGTGACCTCATTCGGTCCGTAAGCGCCGGCCGCAATACCGCCGTCCGTTGTCCGCATCCACATGCTGCTGACAAACAGCGGCCAGCCCATATGGAAATTACAGCTGCAGCACGGATACCCTCCCGGCGTTCCGTATACGGCTCTGTCTCCGCCGTCCGAGCTGAAGCCGTGGGGCCCCAGTACGGCAGTCACCTGATTCTGCATGGTAAAATACACCTGTCCGGTGATCTGTTCCGTCAGCTGAGAGGGCCAGACATTATATGCGATCAGCTCTAAATGATCGGCAATAGACGAATCTCCGGTAATCCGCAGCGCAATCTCATCGGAAAGCATCCGTTCTGCCACGGCACAGGTTTCCGTTCCGCAGGTGGCGCTGATGGTTCCGGTAAGCTCATCCCCGTTTGACATGCCGTCAGCGCGTCCGCTCTCGACGTCAAGATACAGAAGGCCTTTATAATAACTTTTTAGATAGTCCTGTTCCCCTGTAATCGCGTACATCAGCGGCAGCAGCTTAAAGCTCTGATGCGTATTCACAATATGATAGGTGCCGCTCCATCGATCTTCCGTATATATGGTCTTCCAATCCGTCTGGGCATACATCCGTCGGCAAAGCCGCAGCAGGGATTCGTCGCCGTTTTTCAGATACAGCCAGTATATGCTGTCGATATTGTCTCCTGCTCTGGCTTTTGCCCAATCTGTCAGCGGTTTTTTATTTAAAGCCTTTGCCTGAAAAGCAAAATACTTCTCTAAAAAAGGAATGACCCGGGGATCTGCCTTTGTCTCGGCGGTGGCATCATAATAATATTCAATGGCGCTGACCATGGGCATCAGGGACCACCAGTCAAGCTTATCCGGCGTATCCGCATACGGTCCGAAGGCGCCGCTTTCTGTCTGGCTTTCTATGGCAGCGTCAATCCACCTCTGGCATTTGGCAATGAGCACATCATCTGAAAGCGTATATGCCAGCGCCACAAGGCCTTTTACATAATAAGGCCCGCGCTCCCACGCTTCGCCGCTTCCGCCCAGCCAGCCGGACCGGTCCTCCCCTTCTGTCTGAACATCCGGACAAAGGCTTTCAAAGTCTCCTGTAATATGCTCTGCCTGCAGCCGCAGCTGCCGTTCCAGCCAGGAGGAGGCGCGCACCGCGCGGAGGGGCAGCTGCGCAAACGCTGCATCGCGTTGCGCTGCCCGGGACAAAACCAAGTCTGCTTTAGGCGGATTCAGGGCCTGCTTTTTTTTCGCTCCTGTGCAGGCCCCTGCCAAAACCAGCGACAGGCAGAAACCCGTCAGCATTAAAATCATGTGTTTTCTTTTCATACGCACGCATCCTCCCGTTTTCAGGCACATATCCTATTTTTCTTTTGCAAAAGGCATTTCCGTCATACGAAGCGTTGTGCAGCCGTAGGGGATCAGCGCAATTCTTTCCGCTGTCCCGAGAGGCCTGCAGGAAGCAGGTGTTTCCGCACAAAGATGCTCGTATTCCGGTACGTGTCCCCAATCAATTTTTACCAGCTCGGCCTGCAGCACAACGGGCGGCTGTTCCTCTGAAAACGGGAAATCCTTGGGCAGCGGATTCTCCTGCGGCGTAAATTCCGCATTTGCAAAGGCGTAATTCCACGCAGAGGCAGGCAGGATCTCATAGTCGCAATACGGGTATTTCCGTTCCACACCGTCGCGTTCATATTCGATGCGGCGCTTGTCGCCGCGGACCGGAAGCGCATATACCAAAGGTCCGCGCTCCACGGCAAATAAGCCCCGGGGCCTTTCCTTCAGAACCGTTTCAAACACAAAACGCACGGTAATACGCCGCGCCTCCGCAAAGCTTTCGCGGATTTGCACAAATCCGTCCCTGATCTGCGCGCGGCTGCCGTCCATCAGAACCGCGCTGCAATTGGCCGGCACATGAATTTTCAAAGTAAACGAAACAGGAGCGCTGGCCTGAATCGTGTAATGAAGCGTATCTCTGAACGGATAGTCTGTCTTCAGCTCAATGGATACCGTGCTTTCCCCTATGCGGGTCGTAAGAGCTGAGGGCAGCGTTACACAGGAAAGGATTGTATCTTCCCCTTCTTTCATGAATGCAGAAAGGGCCAGCTTCGGCCAGGCCTGGTTAAAATTCGCCGTGCAGCATCCGAAATTCGGTTCCAGGCCAAACAGATTGGCCTCCGGTCCGTTCGTATAGAAAACCGGACTCTTATTAAATTTCTGGCAGGTGGTCTGATTGGTCATCTGCAAGTACTGGTGCGTCCACATATCTTTGCTGATGGTCGCCGGCAATGCATTATACGCAAGCTTCTCCAGCTTATCCAGCCACAGTGCATCTCCTGTAATGCCAAACAGCACCTCATAGGAATACATTGCTTCTACGACGCCGCAGAGCTCTGTTCCGTGGATCGGGGAATCCCCCGCGAGACATTCGTCTCCGGTAAAGTGGCCTGCCGCCATCCCATGGTATTGTTCGAGCAGCCCGCTCATTTTTTTCGCCTGGGCGTTTCCATCGCATTGATCGATTCTCCAGAATACAGCCGCGCTTTTCAGCGCCATCGAAAGATTGACCACATGGGTCTGAAGCCGCCATACCGGCGCGGGCTTCTGATCCATCCAATGATCGAATAAATATCCGTAGTCCGTTCCCTGGGTTCGAAGCGTTACGGCAAGCTTCTCCATCCACGGCTCCGGCTGCCTTTCCATCAGCCAGTTCAGCGCAATCATCGCTTCAAACCAGCGGTATGCACCCCAGTTAAACAAAGAATTTCCCCGCAAATGCCGGGCTAAATTCTGCATCACCCCATAAACAGCCTGCTGCCCCCGCTCGTCACCGGAGCAGTCCGTATAAACGGTAAGTACTTTGGCAATCAAAATGGCAGCCCACACATCATAATGCCCGCGCTCATGGTCCGCGCAGGGGCAGATCCAGCCGTCTGCCTGCTGTCCTGCTAAAATGGCATCCACATATTTCTGCGCGCGCTCCATCAGCTCCGGGTCCTCAAGCAAATATGCCAGCGGGATAAAACCGTCCAGCCAGTACGGAACCCGTTCCCAGCCCTCCCGATCTCCGCCGATCCAGCGGCTCTCTCTGACATCCGGCCACATCTGATCCAGATGCCCGGATAAACCGTCTGCCTGAATCCGCAGCTGCTGTTTCAGCCATCCGCAGGGCTTCAGCTCCCCGGCCCGAAAAAACGTCCTGCACGGTGCCTGTTTCATAAAGATCTACTCCCTTATCATTGATATTTCAACTATAGTGTAAGCTGCAGCCCGCCGCCGCGCAGTAGCATTTCCGGTAAAAAATCATGCAATTCGGGACATATTTTCTGTTTTCTTGCCTTGCCTTTGCTTTCGTGTTAAAATGCTTATGATTCTGCGGCCGCGCAGCGCACTGGTCCTGACGCCGCGGCAAAGCACTCATAAAAATAAAGGAAATGCAAAAGATAAAATAAAGGAAATTTAAGAAGGCTGTTATGAAAAAAAGCAAAAAACGGATCAATCGTGAACAATTCAAAAATGCAATTATTGCAGTTTTCATTATTGCAATTCTTATTGTGAACACGTATATATACAGCGTACTTTGGTTCAGCGGCAAGCTGGAGCTTCCCTTTAGCTGGAGAGGAAACTGGGTGGTACTGGGCGTGTATGTGGTACTGCTCTATGTTGCCACCAGGACCTACGGGGGATATAATATCGGGGGACTGAAGCGCTTTGACCTGATTTATTCCCAAACAATTGCGCTGTTATTCGTTAATATGATCACCTATTTTCAGAACGGACTGATGATGCGCAGGCTGCCGGAGCTGCCGCTGTTCCTATATATGAGTTTTGCGCAGTTTGTGGTGATCATGATCTGGGCTTTTGCCGTCACCTATTTGCATCGCAAGCTCTATCCGCCTGCAAAAATGCTGATGATTTACGGAGAATACAATGTTGACCCGCTTATCCGGAAAATGAATTCCGGCGAAGACAACTATTACATCAATTCCTCGGTCTGCATCGACGAGGGGCTGGATTATATCAAAGAACAAATCCTGCTGTATCAAGGCGTCGTCATGTGCGACGTACCCTCCGGCACCAGAAACAAACTGCTGAAATATTGCTATGAACACGCCATTCGGGCATATATTACGCCGAAAATTTCAGACGTTTTTATCCGGGCGGCCAAAAATGTAGATGTATTTGATACGCCTCTGCTGCTTTGCAAAAACACCGGCCTGTCCATCGGCGACAGACTGCTGAAGCGCTTGTTCGATATTCTTTTTTCCTTATGCGCTATCATTCTGTTCTCACCGCTGATGCTGCTCATTGCGCTGGCCATTAAAATAGATGACGGCGGCCCTGTTTTGTTTAAGCAGAAACGCTATACAATGAATGAAAGAATTTTCAGCATCTATAAATTTCGCAGCATGATCGTCAATGCAGAGCAGGCCGGCCAGGTGATTCCCACTGCAAACGGCGATAAGCGGATTACCCGGGTCGGAAAGGTCATCCGCAACTGCAGATTGGACGAACTTCCTCAGCTGTTCAATATTTTAAAAGGCGATATGAGCATCGTAGGTCCCCGGCCGGAGCGCGTAGAGCATGTAGAAAAATATACGCGGGAAATTCCGGAATTTAAATACAGACTGAAGGTAAAAGGCGGCCTGACCGGGTATGCACAGATTTTCGGCAAATATAACACCACTGCATACGATAAGCTGCGCCTGGACCTGATGTACATTGAAAACTATTCATTTGTACTGGATCTGAAGCTGATTCTGATCACACTCAAAATTTTATTCAAAAAAGACAGTACAGAAGGAATCGACGACGGCGCATTTTCTCTGGAGGAGATTTATCCGGAAGCCATTCGTTCTGAAGAGGAGGACGAGGGAACCGCTTCCGGGGCAGCAACCGAACCGTCGGCTCCGCCTGCTTCGGAAGCAGATCACACATCATGAATATCTGTATTGTATCCGAGTATTACGCACCTGATAATTTTATCATCAACGATATTACGGCAGCGCTGACCGCTATGGGGCACCGCGTCGAAGTACTGACCGGCCTGCCCGATTATACCACCTCAAAAATCCCGAAGGAATATAAAGGCTTCCGCAGACGCAGGGAAATTCTGAACGGCGCCGCAGTGCGCAGAGTTCCCACCATCGCCCGCCGCAGCGGCGTATTCTTTCGGATTCTTTCCTATACCTCCTTCGCGTTTCACGGAGCGCTGCACGCAAAATTCGGCAAAAAGCCGAAAGCTGATGTCATATTTGTATTCGGCGTCTCGCCGGTTTTTCAGATCTGGCCGGCCGCAGTCTACCAAAAGCGGCTGAAGAAGCCGCTGATCCTGTATTGCATGGATTTATGGCCGGAATCCATGAAGGCATGGAATGTAAAGGAAAAATCCTTAACATTTAAAATTGTAAAAAAAATAAGCCAAACTTTATATCGGCGCTGCGATCGGATTTTGATTACATCCGCTCCGTTCCGGGATTATCTCACAGAAATACTGGGCATAGACGGCAGTGCAATGCAGGAGCTTCCGCAGTATGCTGACGATCAGTTCGGCGGAATCTGCGGCTGCTATCTGGAAGATCAATGCGTAGATTTCGTCTTTGCCGGCAATATCGGTGCCGTGCAGGATGTTGCCTGCATCATACGTGCGGCGGCCCGCGTTTCAGCAGACAGTCCTTTCAAAGTTCATATTGTCGGAGACGGCTCCGAGCTGGCCCGCTGTAAGGAGCTGGCCCGGCGCACAGGCGTTTCAGAGCGGATCTTATTTTACGGCCGCCGCCCTTTGTCGGACATGCCCGCATTCTATAAGCTGGCGGATTGCTTTCTGCTCACATTGCGCGGCGGCGATTTTATCGGTATGACGCTGCCCGGAAAAGCACAGGGATATTTAAGCGCCGGCAAGCCGGTCATCTGCGCCGCGGACGGCGCGGCAAACGCGCTGATCCGGCAGGCGGACTGCGGTTTGGCAGGTCCCTCTGGAGACGACGCCGTGCTGGCCGCAAATATGGAGGCGCTGATTGCCCGCCCTGCGGAATACAGAGAAAAAGGCCTGAACGGAAGGCGCTTTTATGAAACGCATTATACAAAAGAGATCTTTCTGCGGAAGCTGCTTACTGCTTTCGATACAGAATCGGCGTCAGAGTAAGGATCAGCGGAAAAATTTCCAGCCTGCCCAGCAGCATGGTAAGGGACAGCAAAAGCTTGGAGAAAACGGAAAAGTCCGCAAAGTTTCCCATTGGTCCTACCGCACCCATGCCGGGTCCGATATTGCTGATGCAGGCCACGACAGCGCTTAAGGTGGTTTCAAAGTCAAACCCATCCAATGATATGAGCAGCGTTATAAAGGCAATCATCAGAATATATGCCGCAAAAAAGATTCCGACGCCGTTTACGGTTTCCTCGTCCACCTTTTTTCCGTCCAGACGGACCGGTCCCACGGAACGCGGATGCACCATCCGCACAATATCGCGGGATAGCTTTTTCACCAAAATAATCAGACGGGAAACCTTAATCCCGCCGCCCGTGGATCCGCCGCAGGCGCCGAGAAACATCAGCATAAACAAAATGATTTTAGAAAACGTGGGCCATAAATTAAAATCCGCCGTAGCAAAGCCCGTGGTAGTGATGACAGAGGAGACCTGAAAGGACGAATGGCGGAAGGCATCCCCGAACCCGTTGTACATTGGTAAAATATTCAGCGCAATCAGAAGCATTGCCGTCACAGAGGTCCCGAGATATACCCAAAGCTCCTCGCTTTTCAGGATCTGCCGGAATTCCCGCATCAGCAGCAAAAAATAGAGGTTAAAATTAATGCCGAACAGCAGCATGAATATGGTAATAACCCCTTCTGCATACGCGCTGTTATACGCGCCAATGCTTAAATTTTTAATTGCAAAGCCGCCGGTTCCCGCTGTACCGAAGGAATTGACCAGACTGTCAAACAGCGGCATTCCGCCGCATACCAGAAGGATCACTTCCAAAACAGTCATCGTTAAATAGATACCGTACAGCAGCAGTGCCGTGCGGCGTGCCCGCGGCACTAATTTTCCCACCGAGGGCCCCGGAACCTCCGCCCGCATTACATGCATGGAACGTTCGTT
>USLW01000035.1 GCA_900555605.1 uncultured Clostridium sp.
ACCGGCTTCCTGCGGCAGCTGCGTCGCAAGATCCGTGAATCTGATATACTGATCTAAATATTTCCCGTTCTCGTCGGCACGCGGAACTAACTGGATATAATTCTCGCCGGTCACTGATTTTGCCTCAAAAAGGGGAGCCGGATTTGCCGCCACAATCGCGTCTATATCATCCTTCGGTGCATAAGTATAATACTCCTCCGCGGCAAACGCCTGAACCGCAAACAGGCCAGCAATGAGAAAGCAAACCATCGTAAAGCAAAAAAGTTTCTTCATAACAAGTCCTCCTTCAAAATTATTTAATAATGTTAATTATTTTTTATCATACAAAACTGATCACTTCAATGATTTTTAGAAGCAATAATTCGTGACGTTTTTTACGTGATATTATCAAGCCTTTTCTGTTGATATCCGTGCCTTCTTTTTCCGGCGGGCTTTGACTCCAAGAAAGACCGCACTTCCTGCGGCAACGACTCCTGCGGCGGCTGCAAGTACAGCCGGAAGCAGATTGTTGTTGGGCGCATCGCGAAGCAGCATCTCATCGTTGATCACCGGCGCAGCATAGCTGCTGACCAGCAGAAGTCCTCTGTAGGCCGGACAATCGAGCTTTGTCTCTCCGGTGTAGCTGCGAATCACCCCGGTATACGGATCATAAACACGGAACGGCTCATTTTTACCAAAGGAGACTGTGATTTTTCCGTCCGACGGAAAGCTGTTGGCGATAAAAAGAATCGTTCTGTTGTCTTTTGCATACGGACTTACATAAATGCCGTTATTGCTTCTTTGTACGGTGTAGCCGTAATCAATACAGGATTTCACAAGATCCGCGATATTTTTAAGAGTCGCTGCGGAATCATCGTAGGCTGCCACATATTTTTCATACTTTTTCGTTTTCTGCAAAAGTTTTTCCGTATTTTCGTAATCCGTTGCAAAGGAAGGCAGCTGATTGATCCAGATTATTTTTCCTCCTTGGGCCTCAAAACGCTCCAGCTTCTCCATGGTCTGCAGCGACATCGATTCCACAAACGGCATTAACACAATGGAATAGGCTGCATCTCCGCAGACCAGATTGCCGTTTGACAGAGTGGCTCCGGCAATTGCTACTTCATCAATATAGTTATAGTCCAGCCCGTTTTCAATCAATCCTTTACAAAGCGTATTGAACGATATATCCAGCTGGTAAACGTCTCCCTCCCTGACAACGCCTGCCATAAGCTTTGCCTGCATGGATGCAATCGGATAATATACCGCGATCCCGGAATTCATCACAGCACCGTCCAATATGGTATTCACTCTGCCTACATAGTCGTTTAAGGTTCTCGCCTGCCAAGCATTATACGTTTCCTGCGGATTGAGCATAACAAACCGGTCCGCACCGAACAGCAGCGTCAGGGTTGCGCCTCCCAGCGATTCGCCGAAGCGGTCCCGATCAAATTCGTCATTTTGAATTGCTTCCGGATTGAACTCCACCATAACCCCTTCCCGTGCGTGATTTCTGGCGGCAGAGCTGGCAAATTTTACCGCCTGAAAGCTTCCTAAATATGTTGTAGTGCTCATCATGGTCGTCGGACTGACCTGAAGCAGATCGCAGCCCGGCATCCCCATCTCATTCAGACAGGCCATCAGGTCGCCGTAGCAGGATACGTGCTGGCACAGCCATTCCTCAAGCAGCAGATGTCCCGAAGATGCAACGCCGTTGGCGCTGCACCATGCTTCAATTTGCTTAAAATAGGCATCCGCCACCATTCTGGCTACAGTCTGATAAAAATTTACACGGACCGATTTGTCGCGGTCGGTATCCCCTTCAAACAGCGACTGCATACAGTCAAATATAGAATATCCATGCATTTCGAAAAATACATCCGGGAGCGAATCTTCCCACGGCATTAAGAATTCGGTCATGGGGTAGCACGACAGCAGATAAGATGTTTTGATTGACGGTTCATCCGTAAAAAATGCCGTTACAGAGGGGAATGAGGCATCCAGATAATCTTGATAGCGCTGATGTGTCAGCGTTATAAATTTTGACATGGCATCCTTGCTGAGGATATTCACATAACGCAGCCGATCCCAGCTGTGCGCCTCAGGTCCGGGATCCACATACGGTTTATAGGTGGCATATACGGAAAGCGTCCAATCGCCCGAAACAGAAATATCAATTTGATTATCCGCAAAAGAGACGGGCTGCACGGATCCGCCTGATTCCAACACAGCGTGTACAATTTTTTCGAAGCCTTCCTTGAGCCGGTATTGGTAGCTGCCGCTGCCTTCAATCCGGATCCGGCCGATCCCAATACTCTCATATTCGGGGTTGCCGTCCAGCACCTGTCCGTAGGCAGAACCACTGGGCCACTGATACTCATCATAGATCCAGAATTGTGTCATACCGGAACGGCCTGCATAAAAAAATGCGTCATCCAATAAATCGAACTCTTTTCTATCCAAAAGATATTGTTCATTGAATTTTACATTTGTCGTGATCCCGCCGTAGCCGTAGCCGTCATGGAGTTCCCTGACGGTTTCCTCGTATTTCGATGTAAAGGCATACAAAAGCTTCATCATCTTATACGACGGGTCCGGTTCGATAAACGCGTCTGACAGCCACTCTCCGCGCTGTTTTTCATAGTCAGGAAACCGCTCGCAGCCGGTAAAGCCGGCTGCAATAGCAGCATCATTGAAAAAGGCAAAGGAATCAATACAGACAATTTCACCGGAGTCCACCTGTTCTTCAGCAAACGGCATAATTCTGACAGCAGATGAAAATTTTACGGCAGAACCACGGAACAGCTCAAAGCACGAACTGAAATCAAGTACCACCGTCTGCCAATCAGTGGTATCCGCATATGTATAATCTACTTTCATGGGAATCCGGTCAAGGCCGGCATAACACGTTACACTTCCGCCCGCGGACGGTCTGCTTGTTTTGATCCGAATTGCCAAATAACGATATTCTTTAATCTTAACATTGGTAAAGGGCAGATCGATATCTACAGTAATTCCGCTGACAGGCGCTGATGCGGTCCGTTTTCCGGCGTATATATTCAGAATTCCTTTTTCAAAGGATATATTACATTTTGTACTGAGGGAAATATCATATATATTTTCATCTGCAAAGTGCTTGCCGCCGGTGTACGCAGAACGCGCCTCCTCCCGCGTGTTTTCCTCTGCCGCGCGGATTCCGTAAAAAATGACTGTGGAAAACAAAACTGCAAATATACAGATTGTTCTCATCATTTTTCTCATTAAATTTGTCATTAAACCCACCTTCTTTTATTTTTTAGGGGAGAATTGTATTTAGCATAATCGAAATAAACGAATTTACAATGACTCATCGCAGCAGAAAATCGTGACATTTTGTAAGATACCCGCTATCAAAAAGCAACAGGCAATGAACTTTTTCTTCTGCCGCAAAGACGGATTTCTTTTATAAATAAATGTGTTTTTGATTCTCTGTTTCATCGCTTTTTGCCTTATCTTTTAAAAATACATATTTCAGTGGCATCCGCGGAATAACATCACAAACAGCTTGTGCAAAATTCCGAAAGAGAATATAATTATTATAAAAATCAATAAAAGCCCCCGATACGGCTCATTTTCAGCTGCTTTTGCCTGCCGTACGGCGGAAAGGAGATTCGTGCTGATGGATCAGAATCCTTATCTGAAAGGAATCGCACTTTACGAGAAAACCGGATGCCCGTTTGAGAATGAGCCGCTGCCTGCGGTATTTCAAAGGGAGGCATTGAATCTGTTTCAAAATATGATACCGCTTACAGATATTGAGCTGTATTATCGGGATTGCTATGAGGCCGCAAAACAGGGCGACGAGGCGCTACACAGTTTTTTAAAATTCGCCGCTACAAACAGCTATCCCTTCAAATCCGCCGCCGTGCCTTTAGAAAAGGATATTACCTGTCTGACGGAGGAGTATTATTTTGAAAATAATGATAATGTCAGCCTCTGCCCGCATCTGAGATATGATGTCCCCTATTACCACGAGCATGAATTCTTTGAATTCACTTATGTGCTGGCCGGCGCCTGCTGTATAGAAAATAATGAGGAGGCTTACTGCCTGCATGAGGGAGAAATGTCCATTACCCCCCCTTATGAAAAGCATATGGTCTGCGTCCTCGACGACAACACGGTTATCATGAATATTCTCGTAAAGGCCTCGACCTTTTCTCAGGTTTTTCCCTTTGTCCTCTCAAGAGAAGGAATCCTGTCATCCTTTTTTACAAACGCGCAAAATCTCAAAAATAATTATGTATTTATCTACTTTTCACTGAACCGTGATGAAAGGCTGAAAAAGCTGTTTACGCTTTTTCTTTATGAACATAACACAGCCGTGCCCCGGCCCGGTATCCTGAAGGAATATCTGCTGCAGGTGTTTCTCGGATATCTCATCTATATGGACAGCAGTCAATTTGTTACCTCCAAGCAATTCACCATCAGAGAAAGCAATCCGATTGTTCCGATTATGCGCTATATTTCCGATAATTTTAAGACCGTCTCCCTGAAAAGCGTTGCGGACGCATTCAATTATTCGCCGCAGCATCTTTCCAGGCTGATTAAAAAGGAGACGAATTCCACCTTTACGGACATTGTACAGAAGCACAAGCTGACTACGGCCTGCAATCTGCTGCGAAGCACAAATATCAAGATCAATGAAATATCGGAGATCTGCGGATTTCAAAACCGTGAACATTTTACAAGGATATTCAGTAAAATTTATCATATGTCTCCGAGCAGCTACAGAAAAAATCACGGCAGCGAAATACACCCCGCAGGATGCGTAAAATAAAAAAGCTGCCTCTGCATTGACACCGCTCTGATAATATTGTAAAATGTGTCTATTGTGTTAATAAACTTGAAATGCGGAGGCTCCCCATGAAACTGCGTCACAAATGGATTTTTCTCTTATCTGCCGTTTTGCTGTCTGCAGCAGCACTGCTCCCCCGCACCGTTTCAGCTGCGGTGCGGATCAATACATATGAAAATGGAACGGATTCTCACAGCGCCGTGCAGATCATGCCGGGGGAATCCGTCGGCTTCCAGTTCCATGCCCGGACTTCGTTCGATATGATCAGCGCCGTATGTCCGAGCTATGGCAACAGAATCGGAGACATGCGGCTTTCTTTGTTCCGATGGGATCAGGACTACTACACCACGATTTCAGGCAAAGCGGCAGTGACAAAGCTGTATACTAATTTTTCCGATAACCAGGAACTGTCCCTGACATTTTCTCCTCTGCCTGCCGGAGAATATCTCTTTTTACTGCATGACACCCGGGAAAGCGTGGGCCTTTGGACGACGCAAAAGGGTGCTGCAAATACCCGTCTGATCAAAAACGGCGCCGTATTGCCGGCCGGGATGCAAGGCAGCATCCGGTTTGTTAATCAGGTTTCTTCTTATTTCGGTGCAATTTCCGATCTGATCGATACGGCAAAGCCGGTTACGCCTCCGCCGAAAGCAGAGCTTCCCGCAGACAGCGCAATCGTGCAGATGGATGTACGTCCCGATACCTGGGCCGCGGTTGACGGTCTGAACAGAACCGTGTCAGACTATGAGGCAGTCGGACAGACAAAGGAAAAATATGTCGGTATGTTTTATTGGACCTGGCATGCCGGTCATTCCGTCTCAAACCGCGCGCGGAACGTCACCTCCGTACTGAAAAAATATCCCGAAGCGGTCAATGATTTCAACCATGCCGCATGGGAAGGCACCCCCAGCGGAACCCCTTATTTTTGGAATGAGCCGCTTTTCGGATATTATAACGGGATGGATGCATATGTCCTGAGGAAACACGCGGAAATGCTGGCGGATGCCGGCGTAGACGTTGTCATTTTTGATTGCACAAACGGAACCTTTACCTGGAAGGCAGGCTATGAAAAGCTGCTGGAGGTGTTTGCAAAGGCAAGAGCCGACGGCGTAAAAACGCCGCAGATTGCGTTTATGCTGAACTTCGCGGCTAACAGCGATTCAAAAGCGAATCTGAACACGCTTTATCTGGACCTCTACCGTCCGAAGCGCTATCAGGATCTCTGGTTCTATTGGGAGGGGAAACCGCTGATCATGGCGCACAAGAGCAACTTAAATGCTTCGGACCCGATTGAAAAAGAGATCCTGAACTTTTTCACCTTCCGGGCCAACGAGCCCACCTATTACGCCGCTGATACCCCGTCTTCACAAAAAAGATGGGGCTGGTGCTCCATATACCCGCAGACAAAATACGGCACCGACAGCACAGGCAGAATCGAGCAAATGACGGTCAGCGTTGCACAGAACTACAGTGCCTCCCACGGACTGACTGCGATGAATGATCCCCGGGGCGGTGTTTTCGGCAGAAGCTATACCAGTGGAAAAAACGGCGCGTACTCCTATCAGTATACGCATCAGAACAAAACCGTCACCGTAAGCAGCCAAACGGAAAACGCGCTGCTTTACGGTCTGAATTTCCAGCAGCAGTGGGATTATGCCATTCAATGCAATCCGGATTTTATTTTTGTGACGGGCTGGAATGAATGGGTTGCAGGACGGCATGCCGCCTGGCAGGGTACAGTCAATGCGTTTCCGGATCAGTTTAACGACGAGTACAGCCGCGATATCGAACCCTCCTCCGGGATATTAAAGGACCATTATTATTACCAGCTGGTTGAAAATATCCGGCGCTACAAGGGCGTTTCCGTACCACAGAAAAATGATGCGGACGCAATTATTGATATTTATGAAACCGGCGATATGTGGAGCGGTATTTTCCCCTCTTACAACCACTATACAGGCAGTACGCTGCCCCGCGACACAGACGGCTATGTCGGAACGCATTATAAAAGCGACACCATGCGCAACGACATTGTTTCCGCAAAGGTAGCATTTGACCGCGATTACGTATATTTTATGGTGGAAACGGCAGACCCGCTTTCTCCCTATACGGATAAAGCATGGATGCGTTTGTTCCTCGATACGGATTTCACCGGCAGCACCCCGAACTGGGAGGGCTTCGAATACGTCATCAACCGAAAAACCCCCGGCGCCGAAACCGCATATTTAGAAAAGTCCACAGGCGGATGGAATTTCCGGCAGATCGGCACAGTGGCGTACCATGCATCCGGAAATCGCCTGCAGATCAAGGTTCCGCGTACGCTTCTGGGGTTCGGGACAGACGGAAACATTCCGGCCTTCCGCTTCAAATGGGCAGATCATATGCAGGAGGACGGAAATATTCTGGACTTTTATCAATCCGGAGATGTGGCGCCCGGCGGCCGTTTTACTTTTGTATTTGACCCCTCCGGGGCAGAATTTGATCCTAAGGTCCCGCCGGTTCTCAATAGGCCCTCTCCCGCTCCTACCACGGCGCCTGTAAAAACCCCCGCGGCCACTCCCGCAAAAAGCAGTGTTCCCTCTGCATCCTTTCATACGCCAGCCGCCTCTCCGGACAGGGCCTCCCCTGCTCCGACGACGCATACATCATCGTCCGGAAACAGCATTTCCCCCACCGCGGGTTCTGAAGCCATCAGCCCGCAAGTCTCCCCGACAGGCGGGCAGCACACAGAACATACCGGCGCCGCGCGCCTTTCGGACTCGCCTTCGCCAACACAGAAGCCCCTGAAAAATAAGCATCTGTTCCCGATTTTACTATCCTGCGGCTGCGCAGTGCTGATAGCAGGAGGTGTTCTTGCAGTCTGGTACTATCTCAAAAAGAAGAAAAATGAATAGCCCGGATCTGCAGGAAAATACATTTGACGGACCACCGGCCTCCGCCATGAGCTGTTCATTGAAAAGGAGCATCGGGATGAACAAAAAACGGATTTCTTTATTTAGTATGATGCTGCTATTTTTATGCGCGCTCTCCGCCCCCGCCGCGGTGCAGGGGGCTTCTGCCCTTACAGCCTCCGGAGAAACTGTTCAAGCCGCGGATTGGCTGCTGGATCCGGGACACGGAGGATCGGATCCCGGGGCGATAGGACCCGGAGGCAGATATGAAAAAGACGATGTCCTGCGTCTTACGCTTCGGGTAGGCGAGCTGCTTTCTCTAAACGGCGAAACGGTCGCTTTTACCAGAGTTTCTGATAAAAGCCTTTCCCTCTCGGAGCGAAGCGGAATGGATCGGAACGGCAATTTCAGATATTTCGTCAGTATTCACAGAAATTCCTTTTCGAATTTCTCTGCCGCCGGAATCGAAACTTATTATTACAGCGGCTGTTCCCAAACATCCGTCTCGGCACAGCTGGCCGCCAACGTGCAAAACGCCATGAACGCCCTTGGACTCTTTAAAAACCGCGGTGTAAAAACACAAGCATATCATGTTCTTCGGTATACGCAATCCCCTGCAATCCTAACCGAAGTCGGCTTTATCAGCAATCCGGAAGATAACGCTTTATTTGATGCCGAATTTGAACAAATTGCCAGAGCAATCGCCTCCGGCTGCCTCGCACAGGTGGGGAAAACCCTTGTAAACCATAGCCCCATTACAAAATTGAACGGTCTTAATATCGCCTTCCGGACAGAAGAAGCATTGGCTTGGGCCGCTTCCGGAAAATATATGCAGGATACAAAAATCACGCTGGAGCAGGAAGCGCTGAAGCTTACCGCGGCAAATGAAACCAATGATCCATATGTTTATTTTAACTACGCGCAGTCACCGTATGTGGATTCTTTTAACGCTGCGCACTACCCGTACCTGTCCGTCACATTAAAATCAGATTTGTCCAGCCATACCGTGGCCGAGCTATTCTTATGCGCCGGTGATATCAGCGCTCCTACAGGCGGATATTCCGTAACCTTTCCCGTCAAAAATGACGGAGAATTCCATACGTATTATCTGAATCTTCAGGACTGCGGCTTTTGGAGCGGTGCTGTACACGGACTGCGGCTGGACTATTTTACTTCTCAGCAGGAAATCCCGGCAGGCGCCGCAATGTACATAAAATCTCTCTGTTTTTATCAAAGCAATCCTGTTACGTACACTGCGCTTACCGTCACGCCTCCATCCGTGACAATCTATGAATACGGAAGCACACTCCGAACCGACGGCCTTGTTGTAACGGCACATTATTCAGACGGTTCCGCACAAACGGTAGCGCCGGACGCCTACCGGATTTCTGGATTTCAGGCAGATAAGGCAGGGCAGCAAAAGATCACGGTCTCTTATAACGGCAAAGAGTCCTCTTTTACAGTGACCGTAAAGCCGAAGATTCTGACAGAAATCCGAATTCTCCCGCCTGCCCGGACTGCCTATTTGGCCGGGGAAGCATTCAGTACGGACGGAATGGAGGTAATCGCTTATTACAGCAATCAAACATCAGAACAGCTTCTTACGGGATATACGGTCAGCGGATTTACCGCGGCTCCCGGACTCCATACGATTACGGTTTCCTATAATGGAAAATCTGCTTCTTTCCAGGTTACCGTAGCAGCCGTCCCATCCGCTTCCCCTATGATTGTACAAAGTGCTTCTCCCGCTCCTTCGGCAGGAGCAGGGGCGGCAATCGGAGCAACAGGAGCGGCAACAACAGGAGCACAGGCGTCTGCAACGGCCTCGGCAGCAGCAGAAACGCCTGCCCGGGAAAGTATACAAAAGATTTCTCCGGCAATGCCTTCTTCCTCCATACGGAAGGACACGGCCGATGCGCCGGACAGAAGTCTGCGAAAAGTAAGAATTACGGCGGCAGTTACAGCAATGATTGCTGTCCTTGCCGCCGTGATTGTGGTGATCACCATTGTCCGCCGCAAAAGGAAATAACGCGGCGTATAAAAATATCCAGAGTTATATTGATTAGCAGCGGATTCTGAACAGCTCCATCTGACCGGGAGCCAGCCAGGTACCGCTTAGAATTTTACCGTCCTGTACCGCATAAAACGCATCCTGGCCGCAGGTAGAGACATCCTTTTCGGTTCCGTCCCATACGAGATGGAATACCTGACTGACCTGAGGCTGAAACAAAACCTTAAACACGCCGGACTCCTTTTGACTGGTATTCACCATGGCAATATAAAGGTCTCCTTCCTGGCCGCGGAAAAAGCTGAGCATTCCCGGCAGACCGTGTTCGCTGGACACAGAATATACATACGGATCGGTATTGTGCCTGAAAATCGGATATCCGCCGTAGGACTTTACAAAATGATACGTGCTGAGATGGTCAAGACCCGCCATGGTAGGACCGAACTTTTTAGCAAAAATACGCAGTGTTCTGCTCAGCCAGCGATATGTTTCCGTTTTCTCACCGAGTTCGTCAATGGGCGGTACCCGATAATTGATCGGCGCTCCGTTTAGATAAAAATAAAACCAAAGAATTCCCTTGCAGCCGCTGGCTACGGCAGTATTCAGCTGCCAGCGCAGATCATCCTCCGTTGGACAGCGATAGCGGTAATGGCCAACAGACAGCAGCGTCGTCCAAAGCGGAAGCTGCAAGCGCTTTGCGGCCTCCATATATTGCCGCAGATCCAGGAAATATGATTCTATTCCGGATTCCTCCGGCAGCATCTGGGTATAGTGGTCATAGCAGAGCAGTTTCAGTCCGGCAGCAGAAGCAAACCGATCCGCAAAAGAATCAAAATTCTCCGCATACAGCGCCCATTTGGTATCCAGGTCCGCCGGACACGGCAGAAAGTTGATAAACGGCGTCAGCTCCGGCGCAACCTCCAAATGGATCCGGTATGCAAGAATCGCCTCATCAATCGCCTGAAAGGTAGGCTCGTCACCTACATGAAAGCCAAACACAGCCGGATGCCTGCCGAAATCCGCATATGCCTCCCGAACCCGCTGCCGATATGCTTCGGGGTCCTGCGCAGCACCGTGCCAATACGTTCTGTCGTCCGATACAATCACGCGGATTCCAAGCCGATAGCTTTCATCCAGGATCTTCAGCAGATCTTCTTTTCGGCATTGATCCGGATGAAACCGCGGACTGATTGCCACCGTCATTCCGCAGTCCTTCCAGTCCTGCACTGTCTCAGGGCCGTACCAGCCCACCGGGGTATAATTCCAAAAACCAATCGGAAACTGTCTGTCCATATTCGTCATCCCGCTTTCCATACAAATGATAGTTTACAAATTTGTATAATAATATATGATATTATTTTCGTTATATCAATACCTTTGACAAAAAATCTTTTGTACGGGCCTGCTGCGGATCACCGAACAGCGCCTCCGGGCTGTTCTGCTCCAATATGATTCCTTCATCCATAAACAAAACGCGGTTTGCAACCTCTTTTGCAAATCCCATTTCATGGGTCACCACTACCATGGTCATGCCTTCATCCGCCAGCTCGTGCATGACCTCAAGTACCTCTCCTACCATTTCGGGATCCAGCGCGCTTGTGGGTTCATCGAAAAGCATCATGTCCGGATTCATGGCAAGCGCGCGTACAATTGCCACGCGCTGCTTCTGTCCCCCGGAAAGCATGGCCGGATAAGCCTTTACCTTATCCGACAGGCGCGTGATATGCGCCGCCAACGATCTTCCCGATACCATAGACCCCTTCCTGTCCCTCTGTGT
>USLW01000036.1 GCA_900555605.1 uncultured Clostridium sp.
GCAGTGCAAAAAGCCGGCGGAAGACGGGCGGATAGAGGCGGAAAGCGGAAGGTATTCAGACCCTGCGGTGATTTTATACAGCGGCGGAACCACCGGCGCACAGAAGGGAATTTTATTGTCTCATCTGAATTTCAATGCACTAGCCGCTCAGACCATTGCGCACGGAGCTCCGACGTTTGCGGCCGGAGATACGATGCTGGCGGTGCTGCCGATGTTTCACGGCTTTGGGCTCGGTGTCTGCATCCATACTTGCATTTATAAGGGGGCCACGATTATTTTGGTGCCTCAGTTTCATGCGGATTCTTTTGCGCAGCTGGTAATCAAAAAGAAGCCCACCTTCATGGCGGGCGTTCCGACGCTCTATGAAGCGCTCCTGCGTAAAAACCGTCTGGATAAAGCGGATTTCTCCAAGTGCAAGGGAATTTTTTCCGGAGGAGATATGCTTCCGCATGATGTCAAGATGCGCTTTGATCAATTATTGAAAGAAAAGAACGGGAAGGTTACACTGCGGGAAGGCTTCGGCCTGACCGAATGCGTGACGGCCAGCGCATTGACGCCTATGCACGTATATAGAAAGGGCAGTGTGGGAATCCCGTATCCGGATACATTTTATAAAGTAGTAGAGCCCGGAACTTTCCGGGAGGCAGCGCCTATGGAGGACGGAGAGCTCTGTATACACGGCCCGTCCGTCATGATCGGATACCTGGATAATCAGGAAGAGACGGACCGGGTATTGAAGCTGCATCCGGACGGCCGGATATGGCTGCATACGGGAGATTTGGGATATATGGATGCAGATGGATTTATTTATTTTAAGCTTCGTATAAAACGGATGATTAAATGTTCCGGATATTCCATTTATCCTTCACAGGTGGAGGCGGTTCTCAACGCGCATGAGGCAGTGGCAATGTCCTGTGTGATCGGCGTTCCTGACGATTATAAAATGCAGAAGATTAAGGCGTATATCGTATTAAAAGATGCGTATAAGCCTTCCGAAGAGCTGAAAAAGTCTATTTTTGCATATTGCAGGGATCATCTTGCGGCATTTTCACAGCCCAAGGAAATTGAATTCCGGCTTTCTTTGCCTACGACAAAGGTAGGGAAGATCGCCTATACAGTATTAGAACAGGAAGCTGCTGCCGCAAAGAGGTAAGACATCAACTTCTGTCCTGCTTGGAGGGAAATATAAAAGTGGTCAGACTAATTTTTTTAGCGGCGCTGCTTGTGCTTGCGGTGATTGATTACAGAAAACCCGTCCGCTTACGGTATTTTACGCTTGCTTTTGCGGCGCTTACGCTTTTGCTGGTGCTTCGCTGCGGGCAGGGCATCGATTATTTTAACTACAGTGCGATTTATAAACATATTGGACTGCCGACGGAAATCAAGACAGAACCGGGATTTCGCTTTTTCATGCTGCTTTGTATAAAAGCCGGGTGGGATTTTCCGGTATTCGCGGTGCTGATCGGATTTGTGTCCATGGGACTGCTTTATTTTTTTATTGTAAAGTATTCGGAGTGCCGCTGTATCTCTTTGCTGGTTGTATACACGATTTATTATATGTCTTATTTCGAAAGCGGCATTCGGCAGAACCTTGCTATGCTGATTTGCTGCGCGGTGGTGATTCCGGCGCTGCTTATGCGCAGAACCGCGGGAAATCTGATGGCGATATTGGGAATTGCCGCTGCCGCAACGATTCATACGTCTGCCCTTGTCGCCGTGCTGTTTATAATCCCGTGTTTTTTTACGGAAGATGCCATCAGACGCTTGTTTAAAGACAGAACTTATTTATTTTATCTCAGTATTACCCTGATCTGTGTTCTTCTGTGCATATTCTCCGTAACCTTCGGACTGAAGGGCGTAATTTCGATTTTGCCTGAAGCGATTCAGAGCCGTCTGACGAAATATGTTGCGCTTCACACGTACAGCATGTCCGCCCTGATGGGCAGGATTGCGTTTGTCGGACTGGCCTCGGTGCTCTATTATTTTACAAGGACAAAGCATACCCGGACGGATCAGTATTTGTATCATCTTTATTTACTTGGATTTATTGTTTACTGCGCGCTGTTCAGTTCTTATACTATTGCATCGCGTATTCATGCCTATTTCAGGATGGCAGACATCATCCTGTTTGCGAATCTGATGAGAAAGTGCAGCTTGCCCGTGCCGGCCGGGCTGCCGCAGAAGATCAAAAGCGTATGGAGTCTGTTCAGAAAAGCACTGCCGCTGTGTGTGCTGCTGTGCCTGCTTATGGGGTATTATTTTAAAGATATCCACAGTACGCGCAGACTGAGCAATTACAGGGGAGATAGTTATTTCTATTATCCCTATTTTACGTATTTCAATATTGATAAAATGCCGCAGTACCGTGATCCCCCGTTCAGCATTAACTGGCAGAGAGAAGAAAGTGCGCTGGAGTATTACGAGTATACGGGAACGTATCCGCCTTCAGAGAATCCGGCGGATACGCCGTAATACATCAAATCCTGCAAAGCTTACTGCCGTTTTTATCATGATTACGAGATATTTGCGGAAACTGCACGGTAGATTCCGTTAAGGTCTTTTGCTGCGGAAATATTACGGAATTGGCAGGCATACAGCAGCTCTGAAACCTGCTGCGCCTGGCCGGCTCCGACTTCTAACAAAATTTTTCCGCCTTGCTTCAAATAAGAGGGCGCCTTGCTGATGATCGCACGATAGGCGGATAGTCCGTCTGTTCCGCCGTCTAAAGCAAGCTTTGGTTCATATGCCTTTACTTGTTTCTCCAGGCCGGAAAGCTCCTTTGACGGAATATACGGCGGATTAGAGACAATATAGTCAAATTGCCTTTTCTGCGGGATTGGTTCAAAAAAACTGCCTTGGTAAAAACAGATCCTGCGGTGCAGCCGAAGCCGCTCCGCATTCTGCTCCGCAATGGACAGTGCCGCAGGAGAAAGATCCGAAGCGGCGGCTGTCGCCCTGGCGCACGCATGCAGTACACTGAGTACAATGCACCCGCTGCCTGTACACAAATCAAGAAAATGCTTTTCGTCGGCGCCGATATCCGCAATCAGCGTTTCTGCCAGAATTTCCGTATCCTGACGCGGAATCAGAACGTCGGGGCCGACGGACAGCACAATGTCCATGAATGGCGCGCAGCCTAAAATGTATTGAATCGGTTCCATCTGAATCCTGCGCTGCAGCAGATTTTCCAGCAGCGATTGCCTATGCTGAGAGAGGGAAAACTCCGGATGTGTCAGGATAAAGGTTCTGGACTTCCCGAGCACATGGCCGGCCAGCAGGTCTGCTTCAAGCACATATGCATCGATTCCGGCAGCTTTGAGTCTTTCCGCGGCTTCTTTTCTTACCAAGAAAAGCGGCTTTTCGGTGGAGATCATGACGGCAGGGAGGTCGGAACCGTTCCGGCTGCCGCTGCCTGCACGTCTGCCGCTGATTCTTCCGGGGCCGGCGCGGCTTCCTTGTCTAAAGCGCTGTAGCTGGGGAATACCGGTTCCTTTTCAAATTCCAGTGCTTTTTCCAATGCGATGATAGCAACCTCAATCATATCGTCTTCCGGCTCGACAGTGGTAAAATGCTGCATCGCCATACCGGGGGCTCTGAGAATCCGCGTGATTTTCCCGTTATTTTTTCCTGCAAAGCGGTTGAACTCATAAGAGATTCCGGCGATTACGGGAAGCAGAACGATCCGCATTGCAATATTCAGAAAAATATTTTCAAAGCGGGGCATGACCGAATAGATCAAGATGCTGATAAACATAACAACAAATAGAAAGGCGGTTCCGCAGCGCGGATGATGCTTGGAATATTTCCGTACATTTTCTACTGTCAGGGGATCTTCGTGCTCATAGCAGTGAATTGTTTTATGCTCTGCGCCATGGTACATGTATACCCGCCGGATATCGCGCATTTTAGAAATTGCGATCATATATCCCATAAAAATGGCAAGCCGGACAACACCCTCCACCAGATTGTAAAGGAGCTTGGATTCCTTCGGAATGATCCAGCTGGAGATCAGATTCGGAAGAATAAAAAAGAGACCGATGGACAAGCAGACGGCTAAGACCATTGAAATCGTCATAAAGACCCCCATGGCCTTGTCTCCCAGCTTTTTCTCGACAAATGTATCGAATTTGGAGGGCTGATAGTCAGGATCTTCTTCCATTCCGCAGATTTCAGCCGAGTCGAATAGTGCTTTCATACCGACCCGCATAGAATCCACAAGGCTTACGGATCCGCGAACAAAAGGAAGTCTTAGAAAACCGTTTTTTTGAGAAAGCGGCTGTATGGCCTCTGCTTCGATGACCAGTTCGCCTTTCGGATCTCGCACTACCTGCGCCATTCCGTGGGGGCCGCGCATCAGAATGCCCTCCATCAATGCCTGCCCGCCCACAGAGCAGATCCGTGTCCCCTCTGTATTTTGTTTTTTTGTTTTGCATTTATCTTTCATAATCGGGTTCCCCGCTTTCGTTTACATCAGTGCCGCAATCTGTATTTACATCGGTGTTAGTATATTACGAAATGATTTAAATTGCAAATACACAATTGTTGTGATATACTGTCCGAAATTTATGAAAAAACGGTCTTACGGAGGTTATTCTATGGACAAAAAAGAGGTTGTTTCCAAGTTTTCGGCACCTACGGCGGAATATCGCGGCAAACCGTTCTGGTCCTGGAACGGCGAGCTTGAAGAAGCGGAATTGATCCGGCAGGTCGGGGTTATGAAGGAGATGGGGCTGGGCGGCTATTTTATGCATTCCAGATCGGGACTGATTACAGAATATCTGGGAGAAGAATGGTTTGATCTGATCAACGCGGTGGCTGACGCAGGTGAAAAACTCGGTATGGAATCGTGGCTGTACGATGAGGACCGGTGGCCCAGCGGAAGTGCGGGCGGAAAGGTGACGGTTGATCCGCAGTATCGAATGAAATCCATCGTTTTATTTGAAATATCCCCGGAGGCATTCCGCTGGGGTTCGGATGTTTATCTTGCCTTTGCGGCTGTAATTGACGGATGCGATGTGCTGGAATATTTTCCAATTACAGAGGCATTTGATCCGGAGACACTGCCTGTCGGGAGTCCTGTGCGCGGACAGTGGAAGATTCTGAAGTTTTCGATTGTTCCGGATGCGCCGGACAGCAACTATAACGGTACGACTTATATTGATACCATGAGCTATCGCGCAACGGCCAGATTTATCGAGCTGACCCATGAGGCTTATAAAAAACACTGCGGGGACAGACTGGGGAGAAGCATCAAGGGGATTTTTACGGATGAGCCTCACCGCGGCCGTGCCATGGATAATTTGCAGGAAAAAGACGGGGTGCGTTCTTGTTCCATGGCTTGGACGGATGATTTATTTGAAGAATTTGAAAAACGGTACGGATATGACGCAAAGGCCGTTCTGCCGGAGCTTTTTTACCGGCCGGGCGGAAATAAGGTGGCACAGGTCAAGCTGCATTATTTTGATCTGGCAAACAGCTTGTTTATCGAACGCTTTGCGATTCCAATCAACGAATGGTGTATTGCAAATGGTATCGAATTTACAGGTCATGTTCTGCATGAGGATTCTCTGACCAATCAAACCGTGCCGAATGGATCTTTGATGCGTTTTTATGAGCATATGGGATATCCCGGGATGGATTTGCTGGCAGAGCATAATCATTGCTATTGGGCGGCTAAGCAGCTTTCCTCTGCCGCAAGACAATTAGGAAAAAAGTGGATGCTGTCTGAATTATACGGCTGCACCGGCTGGCAGTTTGATTTGAAAGCGCATAAAGCGGTGGGGGATTGGCAGGCTTTGTTTGGGATCAATCTTCGGTGTCAGCATCTTTCTTGGTATACCATGGAGGGCGAGGCAAAACGCGATTACCCCGCCAGCATTTTACATCAGTCTCCTTATTATAAGGATTATGATTATGTAGAGACATATTTCGGCCGCTTCGGCGTGGTGATGTCTCAAGGGGCGGCAGCTTGTGACGTCCTGGTAATCAACCCCATTGAAAGTATTTGGTGCCAGGCATATCTGGGATGGGCACAGTGGATCAATGCCGTATCGGAGGATGCGAAAGCGCTGGAAGCACATTATCAGAGGCTGTTCCACATGCTGACAGATCATCAGATCGATTTTGATTATGCAGATGAGGAAATGATGTCACGTATGTATGCGGTGGAGCAAGATAAAGCCGGAAATCCGATCTTCCGTGTCGGAAAGAGTACTTATCGGACAATTGTGGTAAGCGGTGCGCTGACAATTCGGCCTTCTACGGCCGAAGCGCTGTATCGTTTTTTAGAAGCAGGCGGGAGCGTTATTTTTGCAGGTGAAATTCCTTCCTATGTCAATGCGCTGCCTTCTGATGTACCGTCAAAGCTTGCTTCGCATCGAAATGCTGTAGTGATTCCCTTTGAGGAGGATCTTTTGGTGGAACAGGTCCGGATGCGGTCCCGCTATGCGGTACAGATTATTTATGAAGATGGCGTCCCGGCAAAAGATGTATTCTGTCAGGTCAGAATTGATCAAGAGACGGGACTTGTCTATTTTGTGGTTCTGAATACGGACCGCGACGGTGAGAAAAAGGGCGTGCAGCTGAGAATCCCGCAGCCCTTCGGCGCAGTTTCCTTGTTCGGCGCTGCCATGGAGGAATGGGACTTGGCCACCGGGACCAGATATCATGCGGGGCGGCTGCTTTCTGCAGAGGACCATGCCGTAATCATTACTTTTGATCTGCTGCCGGCAGGGGAAAAAGTATTTGTGTTTGATCTGCGCACGGAAGAGCAGCTGCCAATGCTGCCGGAAAGGCGTATCCTTGAAAAAGAGTCTTTGACCGGGCCTTTTGACTATGTATTGGATGAACCTAACGTGTGCGTACTGGATTTTGCAAAGTGGCGCTGGAACGGCGGTGCGTGGCAGCCTGAAGCGGAAGTGCTGAAGGTTGACCAGGCTGTCCGTGATCTGGTGGGCATTGAGCGAAGAGGGGGCGGCATGCTGCAGCCTTGGTATGCAAAAATGAATTATAAGGAAATTTACGGGACTGTTGAATTGGAGCTTGCATTTTTTGCGGATATCATCCCGGAGGGACCTTTGTTTATTGCGGCCGAGAGGCCGGAAAATTGTGAGATCTCGCTGAACGGAACCATTTTGCACTGTCCGGATCCGCACGATTTCTGGATTGATATTTGTTTTAAAAAGCTGCCTGTCCCGCAGGGCCTGATAAGGCAGGGCCGAAATGTGGTGGCGGTGAAAACCGATTTTAAACGGACGACAAATATTGAATGTCTCTATCTGGTAGGGGATTTCGGCGTCATGACGGAAGGGACCCGGCGTACGCTGACAACGCTTCCAAAGAAGATCGGAAATGAAAATATCGATCAATATCATTTGCCGTTCTATACAGGCTGCATTTCTTATGTGATTCCGGCCGCGCGGCTGGCAGAATCCACACTGCGGGAAGGAGAGCGCATATTGCTGAAGGTTCCGTCCTTCTGTGGTTCTCTTGTAAAGGCTTCCTTGACAGATGGATCCAATAAAATCGTAATGGCCTGGGATCCTTTTGAAGCGGATGTCACGGATTTTGTTCTTGCAGGCAAGGATGTACATCTCACTTTAGTTTGCTCCAGACGCAATCTGTTCGGACCACTACACATTTTACCTGTCAGACAGGGCAGCTATTGGCCGGGCAGCTTCGTAACCAGCGGCCCGGGCTGGTCCGATGCATACGCACTTTTGGACAGCGGTATTTTTGAAATTGAACGGGTCAAAATCGTTCAGGCGTAAGAAAATACGGATATACGGCAAAAGAGCTGTCTGCGTGCGGCAGTCCGCATGATCAGGCAGCTTTTTTATGAAATATTTATAAATTTTGTTGTTGGGACTTGACTGCAAGTGCAGGTTCAGTGGTATGCTGTCTCTTGTGCGGGATGGAAATTTCCCCTATGTATAAAAGAAGGAAGTGTGCCATATGCGTTGGCTGCAGATCGGGATGATCGCGCTTATGCTGTGTCTGTTGATTCTGATAGGAATTTACTTGTATCATTATATAAAACGCACCGCTGCGTTCTGGGGCGTGCATATCGGCAAAAAATACGTCAGATGGATACTTATGATGGGAACGGCATGTCTGGTGGCGTGTGCGCTTTCTATTTGGAACGTCGGCGCAATTGTGCTGCTGTATCTGGTTTTAACGGCAGCCTGCATGGATCTGATTCAATTTTTAGTCCGAAAGCTATGGCGGAGAGGAAAAAGGATCTGGGATGCGGTTTACCAATGCGGTCTTGTTCCTGTTATAGCCGCTGCCGCGATCGTTTCAATAGGCTATTACAATATGACGCATATCCGTGAAACGTCATACACGATTTATACGGAAAAGGCTGTGGAAAATTACCGTATTGCGCTGATTTCCGACCTGCATTTCGGAACGACGATGGATGAAGCGGAGCTTCAGCGATACTGCGGACAGATTTCCGACTGCGGGCCGGATATTGTTGTGCTGTGCGGTGATATTGTAGATGAAAATACCTCTCTAAAACAGATGCAGGCAGCTTTTCAGAAACTCGGAGAGATCAAAAGTACATACGGCATTTTTTTTGTTTACGGTAATCATGATAAATCTCAATACCGATCCTCCCCAAACTATACACCTGATGAACTGGCCAAAGCAATTGAGCGCAGCGGTATCCATATCTTAGCTGATGAAACTTATCTGATCAACGATGATCTTGTACTAATCGGGCGCGACGATGCTGCGGCAAAGGGCGGAAGGAAAAGCAGCGAGATGCTGCTTCAAGATCTCGATACAAGCCGTTTTTTACTGCTGATTGACCATCAGCCCCTTGCGCTTGCATTGAACAGTACGCTTGCGTATGATCTGCAGGTCTCCGGACATACGCACGGCGGTCAGATTTGGCCGCTGGGACTGCTTAACCAGGTATTCCGGTTCAACGAATTGAACTACGGATATGAAAAACAGGGGAAGCTGCAGGTGGTTGTTTCATCGGGAATGGGAGGTTGGGGATATCCCATCAGAACAGAAAAGGTTTCGGAGTACGTAGTGCTTGATATAAAGGGAACCGGAGGGCCTGGCTGACCGGGGAGGCTAAAATCTGCCGGATCTGCACATGCTGCCCGCATTTTGCTTGTGACAGGTTAAGCTGCTTCCTGCATATAATAACGTAAGGAGGTGTGGGAACATGCTTGAGGTCAAACCCTACAACCGTATGCATGCAAAGGAATACGCAAAACGCTGGGCATTTGAGCGAAATCCGCTGTTTTACAGCTTTAGCGGCATCGGCGGCGACTGTACAAGTTTTATTTCTCAATGTGTATACGCGGGCTGCTGCGTTATGAATGACACTCCGACTTTCGGATGGTATTACAGATCATTAAACGACCGTGCGCCTGCCTGGACCGGTGTTCCGTATTTCTATCGGTTTATTACTGAAAACGAGGGGGCAGGACCGTTCGGCGAGTCTGTTGCCTCCACGTCTCTCGAATTGGGAGATGTTATCCAGTTGGGCGATGAAAATGGACGTTTTTATCATTCGTTGCTTGTTACGGGCTTTGAACAGAACGATTATCTCGTCAGTACCCATTCTTACGATGCTTTTAATAGGAGACTCAGTACATATTCTTATGAACAGGCCCGGTATATCCACATAACCGGGGTGCGTACAGAGGCCGGGAAAAATACGACCGGATGTTTTGTTGATTTGATCAACGGACTGCACATCCATGGCTGAGGATCATGCGCATTCTCTCGGCAGCCGGAGAGGGAAGCCTTGCAGATTCCGGGCAGCGGCACGATTCACAGCCGCTGCCCGGCGTCCCTTTTTAGTAACGGGATCTGCGCTTTCTGCAAAAAGGCAGAACAATTATTAAAGTAAAAGCGTTTACTGACGCTATTATAATCAATCCTACCGCCGCTTTTTTGAGTCCGCTGGTTTGGTTTCGCACGCCTGCGGCCTCTAACTTCAGTGTGCCGAGGCTGAGATGCGGATATTGAAATTTCACTTCGCTGCCGCCTACGGCAGCCAGAGAAATCGTTTGTTCGCCGTCTATGTAAGCGAATGGAGAGATGGTCAGCGTTTCTCCGCTCCGAAAGGTATAATCAGCCGCGCGTGAGTCTATCTCCCACGCATTTCCTATGATCCGAAAAAAGTCCATAGGAATGAATACCTCTCCGATGTATTGCGCATATCTGATCTGGTAAGCGGATTGGACCTTTGCTGTGATTTCCATTGATTCATCTGTATTAAATCCGATTCCGTCCTGCAGCTTGGTGGGATAGTTGTGCTGTATTGCTGTAATTTTCCCGCCTTGCGTAACCAAGCTGAGGAATAGTCCGCGGTATCCGTCCTGATATAAATAGCCGCCGGGATTTACGTTGAGCTGGACGTGCATGGCCTGGAAGCCCTCCAGCAAACTGCATGAAAATGAAAAGGCGACATACAAACCGGTTCTATCCCAAGCAAACCAATAAGTGATCGGGGAGGAAAATGCTGTTCCTGCAAAAGGGATTCCCGTACTGGATGACAACTCGAATTCCGCACCGTATTCATCCAGGTCAATGCTTCCGTCCAGTGTCGGCTTATTTGCTTTTGCAGTTCCGGAAAAAGGTGCAGCAGCAAATACCGGAACCGAAGTTAGTACTGCGGTACAAAGCAGCAGAATTACGGCAATACAAATCGTTCTTTTCACAAAATACCCCCTCTGAAATTTCATTTTAATGATTTTTGCTATATCAAACCAGCCTTTTCTGTATATTAAAAGAACAGAGCCTTTTTTGTCAAATCCTTTGTATGAAAATCCGTGATTCTAAAAGGGAAAGTGCAGGCTTTTTTATGCCGAACTTCAAATATAAAAAAATAAAGCCCTTTCTTTCAAAACATCATTGCTTCGATAAAGGGCTTTGGAGCCCTCAATCGGAATCGAACCGATGACCTCATCCTTACCAAGGATGCGCTCTACCTACTGAGCTATGAGGGCCTGCATATTGGAGCGGGTGAGGGGAATCGAACCCCCGTAGTCAGCTTGGGAAGCTGATATTCTGCCATTGAACTACACCCGCGCTTTTCTTTCAAAACAGCTTCTTAAGCAGCAGCTCAAAGAAGCAAGGTGTATGATAGCATATTTGTTTTATTTTGTCTATACCTGCTGAAAAAATTTTCTGCCTGCAGCAGTGTGCGGGAAATGCACACTGCTGCTCAGAAGGTCAGCTCCGCCTGCTGCGCTTTCAGAATTTCTGCGGATTGTCCGAGCTTTTGATATTCTTCCCGGGAGAGCGGAGTGAACTTGATGGTAAGCCCCAACTCGTAACTCTTCATCAGGATGTCCTTGAGCAAG
>USLW01000037.1 GCA_900555605.1 uncultured Clostridium sp.
CTGTCAAATTTCTCTGAAAAGCCGATATATCCATACCTATGCGTTTCCGGAAACGCATAACCCGGCACCTCTATCGATAAGTATTCCGCGGAGGTGGAAAATCCGAATGCTGTTTCTGCCTCTTCGATCCAAAGGCCGCCGATTCCTTCTGTAACAATAGAATTCGGCCCCGTCAAAAAATAGATGTTCTTTTGTTTATGATCCGAATACTGAATCACCTGCACAAAGATTTCATTCTCCCCGGTCCGGAGATACGCGGTGACATCCAGTTCATCCATATACCGGACGCCTCGGGGCGCACGGCAGGGTCCGGTCATAACGCGGCTGCCGTTGATCAGCAGCAGATAACGGCTGTCCGCGCAGATCCGCAGGCGGCATACAGGCATCTTTTCCGCCTGCTCCGCAATCAGCACCTTCTTTTTAAAATACACCATCCGCGGATATACCGCCAGTTCGTTGTCCACCCAAACCCATTCCGCACTCATACACGTCTTTTCCTCGCTCTGTATTGATATATGATGATGACCGCAGCAGCAGCGGCAATTACCCCGCCGGATACAGCCAATAAGGCGATCTCCATACCAGACATCTCAGGCTTTCCGGTCCGATCCTTTTCGGGTGTCTGAAAATAGTCTTCGATCCGCGATCTGACCGCAGAATAAGAATAGGTGAGGCGGCCCAAGGGTACGGCGCAGCCGGAAACGTAATAATCCATAATATCCGCTTCCTGTTCCACACTGTCAGCTGCTTTGAAGTCAATCCAGAAATCCTCCGCAGTAATTCCCACGGCTTCAAAGGGCACCGCAATCTGCATGACATTGCCCTGTACGGAATAAGGTACATGCTGCACGCTCTCGAATACATACGCGCCATCTTCACTGACCCGCTCCAGCGACGTCAGCGTATCGGAAACAGGTGCACGGTTCAGCACATAATGAAATCCCTCCCATGCCGCAGATGCCGTTTTTTGATTATCCCTTCCGCGCACGGAAAGAAAGAGGTTCATCCAATTCGACGCCTGGTCCTTCCGGGGACGGATGTCCGCTTCTGTCTGAAGGTAAAAATAAAGATATGCATCGTCGTGGGTTACGCGGATCTCCGTAATAAAGTTCTCCGCGGCAGCCTGCGTATAGCGGAGCGCAGGGCTGGCGCCGATATAATCCCTGGCCGTATTTTTCACCGCAATATTATAAAATACATTCGCATTGCTGTCGGTAAACGCCCATTGCTCCGCACTGCCACTGACATCGATGCTTTTGCTTTCAGGAAGTGTGTAATTCACATCCTGCAGGACCTTTCCCTTGTATTTTCGGATACCATCCACCATCTGCAGATAGTAATTGTCTCCGTAGCCCTGACGCGTATAATCCTCCGGATCCGCGGACGCGTAATCCCGGTCCTTTGTCATTTCAATATCCCGGGACCATTCGGTATTAAACGTATCGATCCAGCCGTAGCCCTCTGCACTCTTCTGGGCAATCCATTCATTCCAGCCCGTGATAAAGATCATCTGCGGGTCCGCTGCAATGGCATATTCCCATTGCTCCTGAAAATTTCTTCCCTCCAGAATATGCTGAACAATCCCGTTTTCCGGGGTCTCGGCAGAATATCCCCGTCCATAATACCCCTCCTTTGCGCTCTTCGGAACCGTTGCGCCGTAGCTGCACGGACCGGAAAATTGACAGACGGAAACATTGATTAAATTCGTATACAGATCCTGCGGTTTCGAAAGATTCATATAGGGAAAGCCCATTTCCTGCTTCTCCTCTAAAGGCCACTGCGGCGGCCGGATATAGAAGAAGTCCTGCAGCGCCGCGGCCACCTCCTCCGCCTTGGCAATAATCAGCGGTTTATCGTACGGGCCGTAGAACCAGAGCTCCGAATAAAGATTTTTTCTGTACAGCGTCGTATACAAATGCTGTACGGCCGCGCCGCTGGCCGTATTGGTGTAAAACACAATTTGCGGCACTTTCCAGCCCGCCAGCCGATATTCCTCCAGTGCGGCCAAAATTTCAGGCCACACTTTGTTGTAATAGATGCCGTTGGTAACGTCAAATACAAGGAAATCAATATCGGCGGCGATAAACAGTTCGATATGCTTTCTGATAACATACGGGTCCGCGCTGTTATAATAGCCGTACAGCGGTTCGTTGAAAAAGTATGTCACGACATTGGGATATACCTCCGAATTTGTGTCGAGGAGTTCCCGGAGCGGCGCTTTCCGCAGAATATCGGTAATATCATATACTGTTTCCTGATTCTGCTGGCCGAGCCATAAAAAGTAGAACAAGCCCACATATTTTTCCTCTTGGTAACCGGAGATAGGCGTCAAGCTCCGCCCTAACGCATCGGTTCCGGTAATTGCCGCCGTACTTTTTCTATTTTGGCTTACGGCGGAGCTGTTTTCGGCAGCAGGAATTGATTGCGCGGCAATGCTTCTGCTTTGTGCGGATAATAGGCAGCCGATCAGTACCGTCAAAAGAATCGATAAGAAAAGACACAGCCTTTTTGTACGGTTCTGCCCAAACGCACCGATTTTGTCAGATTTCATCACAGTCAGCCTCCTCTCGGTATTTTCCCGCAAACACATACGACAGCCTTCCCGGCGGTACCGCGTCTCCGGACACATAATAATCCAAAATATCATCCTCCCGTATAATGCTGTCGGAAACCTTAAAGTGCAGAACAAACGGTTCCTTCCCGATTCCGAGTACAGATTTCTCGATTTTCATCTGCAGCACATTGCCCGCTGCGCTGTATTCGGCTCTGCCGACAGAAACAAACGAAAATACGCCGTCGGAGGCAGGCCGCTCTACCAAGGAAATACCGGGCCCGGCAAACCGCCGGTTTACGGTAAAATGATACGTCTCCCAGGCCGGTCCATCGCAGCCTTCTATATGAATCCAAAGATTCATCCAATTGGTCTGTCCGGGCCGCGGGCCTGAAAGCGGACGGTCCGTGCGCATGTAAAAAAAGAGCGCCTGCGCATCCTGTGCAATTCGGATCTCCCGAATAAAGTTTTCCGGCGCCGGAAGCGTATAGCGCAGCAGCGGACTGGCGCCGATATAATCCCTGGCGGGTTTTGCCACAGCGATATTTTCGTATCTATCCGATACGGTCTCCCATTGCTCCGGCGCCCCGTAAATATCGATGGTCTGAAAACAGCGGCCGCCATCTTCAGCCTGCTCCGGGGCTGCCGCTCCGGAGGTCCGTCCCAGCCGGAACCGCCGGATTCCGCCGGCCATCTGCAAATAATAACAATCTCCGTATCCCTGCATGGAATAATCATTGACATTCGCCGAGGCATAGCAGGGCGCCTTTGTCATTTCAATGTCCCGCGACCATTCCGTATCAAACGTATCGATCCAACCGTAGCCTTCCGCGCTCTTTTGCGCAATCCACTCATTCCAGCCTGTAATAAACACAATATCCGGATCAGCAGCAAGGGCGTTTTCCCATTGCTCCTGAAAATTTCTGCCTTCCTCAATATTTCGTACATTTCCCGACTCCGGCGTATGCAGCGAATATCCTCTCCCGTAGAATTGATCTGCTGCTGTCAGCTGTTTCGTCTTTCCAAAGCTGCAGGGACCCGCAAATTGGCTAACGGACACGTTCATCAGATCCGTATATAGGTCCTGGGGCTTTGCGATGTTCATATAGGGAAATCCGTCCTCCTGTTTTTCCTCCAGAGGCCACTGCGGCGGCCGAATATGAAAGAAATCCGCCAGCTCCGACGGAAGCCCGTTTTTATCCGCAATGATCAGCGGCTTGTCATAGGGGCCCCGGAACCAAAGCTCCGGATACAGATTTCTCCCGTATATCGCATCATAAAAATGACGGACAGTCTGCTGAGAATGCGAATTTGTAAAAAATACGAATTGCGGCGCTTTCCATCCCGCTGTCCGGTATTCCTCCAGAAGCGCCAGCAGCAGCGGCCAGACCTGATCGTAATAGATTCCATTTGTAACATCAAACGCTAAAAAGTCAATATCCGCCGCGATCAAAAGCTCAACGTGCTTTCTCAGCACCCAAGGATCCGCCATATTATAATATCCGAACAGCGGCTCGTTAAAAAAATACGTATCCACATTGGGATACGCTTCCGACGCCGTATCCAGCAGCGCCTCCTGCGTATCCCGCCGTAAAATATCCGTAATATCATATACGCTCTTCTGATTCTGCTGCCCGAGCCATAAAAAATAGAACAGACCCACAAAGCCTTGTTTTTCAGGCCTGTTGGGGCCACAGACCGGAAGTCTGCGGCCGAAACGATCTGCACCCGTAAGCCTGCATAACATATTCTGATGTTTATTCATTCAAAATCACCGTGCCAGCCTCTGCCTCCGCAAAGGCTTCCTTTCATGGGGAAGACATCTTATTGCGCGGAAATCCGCCGCCGTTTCCGAAGAATGAATCCATACAGTACGCCTGCCGTCGTCAGGCCGAAGGCCATCGCAAACAGCGCCGTGCAGTCACCTGTAACCGGAATTTCAACCGTGCCGTAAACGGCAATATCAGACACCTCATATGCACAGCCGGAAGAAAGGAACCCGAGATTCTGATCATGGCCTGCGGTAAAGCATTCCAAGGCTTCCGGAATTTCTACGGTAAGCGCGAGTTTTCCGTCGAGCCACAGTGTGACCTTCAATCCCTCTTTTTCCACTTTAAAATCAAATTCCGTTCCCTTTGATAATCTAAGCCCGATACCGTCCATCAGATCCTTCATATTATCGTCCTTGAACTCTACCCGGACATCCCAATCCTTTGTAATCACCAGCTGGCAGTTCTTTCCGCTTTCCGGATCTGCGCCGATAATAAGCCGGATGCCGTGATAAGGCTCGGTACCGATATCTGTAATCTTCACATGTCCTTCATATATGTAATGATCCGTAAGGCCCGGAATCGTAAGCATGGAACGATTGATATCCGATACAGAGGCGCTTGTGATGCTGCCGCCTGTATAAAGGTTCTCCCGAGTTTCACCGGGATCCGTTTCCTTCGGCGGATCTATCGGGTCGGTCTCTGCCGGAGGCGTGATATCATTCCGGTATACCGCAAGATTGCTGGCTTCAAAATGGCAGTCAGAGGACTGGAAGCCAAGATTGGAGGCGCTGCCCTCCGTAAATGCATCCAATGCTTCCGGAACCAGAATGGAAACTACAAATTCTCCATTCATCAGATAAGTCAGCCGCTGCCCCTCCCGGATGATTTCAAAATCAAACTCATAGCCGGCTGTCAGCGGGGTGGTATTAAATTGCATGCTCATGCTATCTCCCTTAAAATCAAACGCGGTTCCTGCCGCCATGGCTACGATATTTGTCATCATTTCCTCTGAATCATAGCCGTTGATAAATCGCACGCCGTTCCATCCGTTTCCTGCCATGGATATAATTTTGATATGACCTTTAAACGTATAGTTTTTTGTCAGCTCCGGAATATTCAGCATCGTAACATTGGTCGTTTCGCTTCCATTTGTTACAGTACCGCCCGTATAAAGATTCGGACCTGGTTTCGCCTCTGCTGCCTCCGCGCATTGTACCGAAATTTCCGAAACCTCAAATCTGCAGCCGGAGCTGGTAAAGCCTAAATTCCGGTTGTTTCCCTGCACAAACGCATCATATTCGCCGTCATCCGGGATTTCGAGCTCCAGAATCAATGCCTCATCCATATAAAAGGTTACCTTCTGTCCGGCTCTGATAATTTTAAAAGAAAAGATCAGGCCATCGCTCAGTGCCGGAGACTGCTCGATAATTTCCGTTCCATTGATGTTATTTTTGCCTTTGAACTCAATCCGCGTCCCGATCTCTTTTGTTACTACGAGCTCACTGCTGCTGCTTCCGTCAGAGCCGATTACAAATCGGATTCCGTTATAGCCCTTTGGCCCGATCTCCACAATTTTCACCTTGCCCTGAAAGGTAAAATTCTTCGTCAGTCCCGGAACCGAGATCAACTGGGTATGTGAGTCTGCAATTTCATTCTGTGTGACCGTGCCGCCGGTATAGAGATTCTCCTCTGCCGCGGACACTGCCGCGATGCCGGTGAGCAGGCAGAGCGCCAGTAGCAGGGCGCCGGTCTTTTTCATAAGCTTTTGAAGCATTCTGAATTCCTCCTGTCTGAAAATGGTTTTTTGAAACCTGGTATATTTGTAGTATAACATTGCGGAGAGCGTGATATAATACATTCCGTCATCACAAATCAGACATTTTTTGACCTCCGGCTTCAGATTCATTCTTGACACAGCTTTCAGGCTGCCTATATAATAAATCTGCACATCCGTAAAAGCGGATTAAAAACGATGGGTGGTTCTCGTACATGATTCAAAACCAGAAATTAGCAGCATTGTTTCAGGATCTGACAGATTCGGAGCTGATATTTCGGGAGCTGTATTTTGCAAAAAAGGACCCGGATCAGTTGCGGCGGTATCTTGCCGCGCTGCCCCGGGAACGGCAGAATCTGGTGCGGGAATGGCTGCTGGCTGAAAAAGGTGTGATTTTGTCCGAGTTGACGGAAAATCTCGTAGAGTTTGATTTTGTGGACAATATCATTGTTACCCGTCACGCCCGCTATACGCCTGCTTTTGTCCATAAACATACATTTTTTGAGATCGTGTGCGTCCTGGAGGGAAGCTGTATCAACCGCATTGGAGATACACAGCTTTTTATGAACGACGGTGATCTGTGCATCATTCCTCCCGGTGTTTTTCACGCACTGCAGGAGACAAAAGATAGCCATATCTGCAACATTCTGATCAAGCACTATTCTTTAATGGAAACCTTCAGCAATTTTTTGCTGCAGAAAAATGTCCTGGCAAGCTTTTTTATTCAGTCTCTATATATGAAGAACACTGGACATTATCTGTCCTTTCACACCGAGGGCGACGAAAAAATACAGTATCTGCTGGAAGCGCTGATTCTGGAAGGACTGCCTGACGCCGGAAAGAAGAAGGATGAGCAGCACAGTGCGCTGAAGGAAGCCTATCTGAATGCAATCTTCAATTATTTGGCACGCGGCCATGCCGAATCGGCCGATTATGACGGAATCGCTGTGACTGACTCCCGGCTGATTATCGAAATTCAAAAATATTTGACAAATAATCTCCAGACCGCCACGCTCCAAAGCCTGGCCGCGCATTTTAACTACTCCCCTTCTTATCTGAGCCGCCTGATTCAGCAGAGCACCGGAACAAACTTTTCAAAAATTCTGCGCAGAATCAAGATCAATAAGGCCTGCAGTCTGCTGTCCAACACGGATTTGAATGTAAACGAGATCGGAGAGCAGACCGGCTACCGCTGTCAGCGCCAATTCAATCGGGCGTTCCAGGACGTCATCCATATGACGCCCTCGGAATACCGAAAGCAGCAGCGTCTACTGCTGCTCTGAAGACTGCCTCTCCGCATTCCCGTATTGATAGGACAGCCGCCCGAGGGGAACCGTATCCCCGGATACGTAGTAATCCATGATGTCTTCCGGATGGATCACGCTGTCCGCAACCTTAAATCGCAGCCGGAACGCATCTGCGTGCAGGCCGATTGCCGCAAACGGCACCGACAGCTGCATAACATTTGATTGACACGAATAGCGCAGCCATCCCGCGGAAACAAATCGGTACCCGCCCACAGAGCGCTCTAAAGAAGTCCTCCGGCTGTCGGCCGGACTGCGGTTGACGACATATTGAAACCCTTCCCAAGAATACGCGGCAGCATCCGCCTCACAGCCAGAGGACAGGCCGGAATCCACGCCGAGAAATAGGTTCATCCAGTTGCTCTGTCCGTCCTCATGAGCCGTAATATCCCGATCTGTCCGAATGTAAAAGTAAAGGTTCTCCCAGTCGTGGCAGACCCGCACCTCCCGGATAAAATTCTGGGGCGCCGGCTGTTTGTAATGAATTTTAGGGATATAACCCATATGGTCTCTTTCGATCCGCTCCGTTGCAATATTGTAAAAAACGGTTTCTACCTTCTCCCATTGGGCCGGATCGCCGCAGACGTCGATGGTACGGCAGGAGGAACACGGAATTTCAGGCTGTACGCCTTTATATCTGCGGACATGCTTGATCAGCTGCAGATAATAGTTGTCATCATAGCCGCCCTTTGTCATTTCAATATCACGGGAATATTCGATGTTGAACGTATCCACCCATAACGGAAATCCCGGTTCTGCCTCGGAAAACAGCTTCAGCGCCGTCCATTCGTTCCAGCCTGTGACAAACACCATATCCGGGTCCACGGCCTCCGCGTGATTCCACTGCTCGATAAAATTGACGCATTTCGGGACATCGGCAGTACAGTTGCACCCGGTAATACCGGAATATCCGCGGCCGCGGTTCTCCTTGCCGCACGCAAAATGCATACGTTTATAAGAAAAACTGAAAGCGCCGGCCGTATGCTGTGCAACGGATACATTCATAACATCCTGGTAAACGGTCTGCGGCCGGATCCAATCCATATACGGAAATGCCCTTTCATCCCGTTCTTCATTCGGCCACTGCGGCGGCCGGACATGGTAAAATGCCGCCTGCTCTGCCGTAAGACTGTCCGGAGGCGCAATCATCAGCGGTTTTTCATAATTCCCGCGGAACCAAAGCTCCGGATACAGATTTTTGCTGTGAATATTGCGGAAAATATAATCTACCACATAATCGCTCCTGGTCTTTGTGAAAAATGTGACCTGCGGCACATGCCAGCCCGCCAGACGGTATTCCTCCAAAAGCGCCAGCAGCAGCGGCCAGACATTTTCATATACGATTCCGTTTGTATAATCCAGGGCGATAAAATCTATGCCGGCGGCAATAAAAAGTTCGATATGCCTGCGAAGGATATACGGATCCGCCATATTATAGTAGCCAAACAGCGGTTCTGCAAAAAAATAGTTCATGTACAGCGGCGCTTCCGGCGGCCCGGGGGGATCCCACAGCGCCTTTGGATTTGTTTTCAGCAGCTGTTCAATGTCATAGACGTCCTCATGCCGTTCGCCCTGCTGGCCGACCCACGCAAAATAGAACATTCCCACATACCTTTTTTTATGCGGACGCCTCGAAACCGCTGCCGCTTCCTGGGGCGTCAGGGTGATCTGCCGTTTGTATGCATCCTGCGCCCATGTGCCGAAGACCGTATTTTCTATTGCCTTTTGCTTTTTGTCCATCTGCCGTTCCCTCTCTACCGCTTTTTGCCTTTGACAGCAATCAGAACCACACAGGCGGCCACAACCACAGCGCCCGCCGCAATGATGATCCACTCGCCGGCAGAAAGGCCGGAATGCTTCTGGTTCTCATTGTTCGGATCCTCCCCGTCAGGCGCCGCGGTTGCATCTGCTTCGAATTCCGCTGCGGTCTTGCCGACATACGTATATGCAAGACGCCCCATAGGGACGGCATCCCCGGACACATAGTAATCCATAATATCTTCCGGATGTTCAATGCTGTCCGCTGCTTTAAAGCGGATTGAAAAGGCTTTGTCTTCAATTCCCACCGCACTGCGAGGAATACAGAGCTGCATAACGTTTCCCTGCACCGTACAGGAGACGCTGCAGACCTTTTCGAATTCATATTTTCCGTCTGCAGATATCTTTTCAAGAGATGTCAGGGTTTTTGATTCCGGATTTCGATTCACAATATACTGGAACGTCTCCCAGGACGGCACATCCGCGTCCGCGTTCTCAATCCCGATCAGCAGATTCATCCAGTTTTCAGCATCCGCCCTGCGCTCTGAGATCTCATTCTTCGTCTCAATCCGGAAATATAAATACTTGCTGTCATGCGTTACTTTGATATTAGTAATAAAATTTTCCGGCGCCGCCTGGGTGTAATGGTAATCCTCTGTTTTCACATACCCGTAGTGATCCCGGGCGATTTTATCCGCAGAAAGATTCAGATATGTGTTCGTCACCGCATCCCACTGCGCATCTTCGCCGTTCAGGTTAATGGTTTTGGAGACAGGCTCCCGATAATTTTCAGAAGTCAGCGCAATGCCCTTGTATGCCCGGATATTGGAAATCAGCTGCAGATAATAGTTATCCCCGTAGCCCTCCTCTGCATACGTACCATCCGCATTGCGCACATAGGCAGGCGCCTTTGTCATTTCAATATCCCGGGAAAATTCCGTGTTGAAGGTATCAACCCACAGCGGCGTAGTGCCTGCCCAATCCGCGGCCAGCTTCAGCGCCGTCCATTCGTTCCAACTGGTGACAAAAATGATTTCCGGATCCGCGGCAAGCGCAGTATCCCACTGCTCCTGGAAATTATCGCCGCGCATAATCGCTTCGGCATTGCCGTTAACCGGATTTTCCGAGGTATAGCCTCTCCCCCAGCTTTCCTTAATGCCGCCGCCCACGCCCTGTACGGAAAAGCTGAAGGCATCTCCCGTATGCTGTGCCACCGAAACACTCATAAGGTTGGTAAAAAGGCGCTGCGGCCGAACCTTTTCCACATATGGCCAGCCGGTGGGCTCATACTCTGCTTCCGGCCACTGCGGCGGTCGGATTGCAAAGAATTCCCGCATCTGCTCCGACAGTTCCTCTTCCCAAGCGATGATCATCGGCTTTTCTCCGCTCCCCCGAAACCACAGGCTGTCATATTTCTCCTTTCGATAGGCGCCTTTGTAAAGCTGCCCTACAACATCCCCTGATCTGGTATTAGTAAAAAACATCAGCTTGGGAACATTCCAGCCCGCCGTCTGATAAGCAAGATAAATGTCCAGCATGTTCGCCAGCACTTCGCCGTAATAAATTCCGTTTGTGAAATCAAGTGCGATAAAATCAACCCCGGCAGCAATAAACATTTCCAGATGCTTTCGGATAATATACGGATCCTGGCTGTTGTAATAGCCGTACAGCGGTTCATTGAAAAAATAGTTATATCCCACAGGCGCTGCGGCATTATCCTCCGCAATACTGAAAAGCGCATCCCGGTCCGTCCGCAGAAGCTTTGTGATATCGTACACTTCAGTCTGCGGCTCGCCCTGCTGTCCCATCCAGGTAAAATAAAACAAGCCTACATATCTATCTGTCCGATATCCGGCAACATCCGGCAGTTCCCTGCCCAATGCATCCGTAGCCGTAATATGGCTTAATGTATAATCAACGGCACTCAGGTCTGATTGTGCCTGAACCCGATATCCGGCCAGGATACCGGTCATCAAAGCAGCGGCTGCCAATACAG
>USLW01000038.1 GCA_900555605.1 uncultured Clostridium sp.
GGCCGGCGTCAGTCCCTCTGTAACACCGCCGGACAGCGGGGACAACAGTGATGGAAACATGATGTTTTGGATTATCGCTGCTTCCATCGCTTGTGCGGCCTGTGTGATTGCAGGGGTATTGCTGATTCTCAGGAGGAGAAAACATGCGTAAGCGGAGAAAAGGAGAAATCAATTTGGCGATTACATTTTTAACGATGGCTGTCACACTCGGCGGCTGCGGGGATCCCAAGCCCCCCGCAGCCACTGCGGGAACAAGCTGCGTAGACGCACAGCTTCACTACACAGATGAAGAAATGCAGCTGATGGAAGATTACCAGCAAAAACAGGCAGGTGTAAAGCTCACCGTATATGAAAACAATACCTTTGCTACGGAAGTGCTGTCGGTAACGGCTCCGGATATCGGTGCGCTGCAGGACCTCCCTCCGGCACTGTACGGAGGCAATGGCTGCGTACGGTATGAAGGCTTTATCTGCTTTGCGGAAAGCGGCGGACAGCAGCTTCGTATCAGCGGCGCGGCAGCACAGATTACAATCGTTTACGGTGAACTGCGCAAGGAGGCCTATCATGACGGAATGCATTTTACCGCCGGCACGTACTATGGAATTACGGTGGAGTTTCCGCTGCGGAATATCAGTTCGGATACAGCGGTTTTATTCAGCGCGGCTTCAGCGTATAAGCTGTCTCAGACACAGCCTGTTTTCGGCGGCGAGCAGCCGCCGGCAGAGCCGATTGCGGATGTACATCTGCGGGACGCGTATATTTTAAACGGGCCTGATGCGTATTACATGACAGGTACCTACTGTCCGTCCGACTGGCGCAATACCAATGAAATCCATGTATACCGCTCTGAGGACCTGACGGAGTGGACAGATCTCGGTGCTGTCTGGAACCTCGAAAGGGACGGAACCTGGCAGCAGGGCGTGCTGAGCAGCGGCGACCGGCCGGTTTGGGCGCCGGAAATTAGTTATATTAACGGTACGTATTATATCATCTATTCCTTGGGCTGGGGATCCATGACATCATCTGTCTTAAGAAGTACCAGCGGCCGTGCGGAGGGACCCTATGAGGATGTTTCGGATCGGCCTATGTTTGACTATATTGACGGTTCTTTGTTTCAGGACGAGGACGGCAGCGTGTACGCGGTATACTCTGACGGCCGTATTGCCCGCATGAATGATTCTCTGACGGCAGCCGCGGAAACGCCGAAGCTGCTTGCCAGTGAAAGCGGCTGCTCCATCGGCTTTGAGGGCTGTTCTATTTTTCAATATGAGGGGTTATACTATCTGACTTCCGCTGTTTACAACACCCATATCCGGGAGGACGGCAGTACCTATGTGACGTATGACAGTATGTATGCCGTTTCAGAAAATTTGTACGGACCTTACGGGGAACGCAGACTGCTGCTGCAGTACGGCGGGCACAATAATCTGTTTATAACAGACGACGGGAAGGTGTACACCACGTTTTTCTACAGTGAAAGGTTCAGCGAACGTCCGGCGATTGCAGAACTCGCACTGTCAGACAACGGACTGATCACCACGGCATGGCAGAAACAGGAAACGGCGCATATTGAGGAACATGTTTTTGCGGCAGTTCCGGAGTCCGGCCTTCGCTATGGGCTTCTGCTTCGCTGCCGCAGCGCGGTCACGGTATTGATCAACGGGAAAGAGGCCTTTACGGCGCAAGCTTCCGGCGGCAGCTATTATCATTATGAAATTGATTCCGCACTGCTTTGCACGGACGGCGGGGAAAATCGGATCTCCTATTCAGCGGAACGCAATATGAACATAGACGCATATCTCGAAACGTGGCGCTATATCAAGTGAAAGGCGCGATCCTCACAGGACCTGCCGATCATAAAGGCCGTTCGTTGATATACAGGATATTACTGGTTTCATTTTGATTCCGCATGCGGGCGTAGCGGCCCGGCGTAAGGCCGGTGTGCCCGGAAAAAAAGCGAATAAAATAATATTCGTTTTTATACCCTAAGAGTCCGGCGATTTCCCGGATCGTATAGTCCGTACAGCCGAGGTAATATTTGGCCCGTTCAAGCCTTCTGCGATTGAGATCCTGGTTTGGAGTAATGCCGAAAAGTTTCTTGTAAATCTTATGAAAATAAGATGCGCTCACATTGGCGTGGGCTGCCATGCGCGCAACATTCCAATCGATATGGATATGTTCCATCACATACGTCCGGGTTGCCTTGATGTCATACAGTATGGCGGGATTGATGTCCAGCAGTTCCGGCACCTCTGCGGGAAGCAGGGATTTTTCTGCCAGTAAAAGTAAAATGCCCCGCATTTTATTGTCGGTTTTAAAAGGCGTAAGGGCGGAATGCGTTTCGAGGCGGTCGGCTGCCCAGACAATTTCCGCCAGCTCCTTAATCTCGTTGCAAAGCGCCTCATGGGAATCCAGCTTGATCACGGTATTAAAGGGAATCCCGATGGCGGAGACATACGTTTTTACGTCCTCTCCGGCAAAATGAATATAATCGTTCGTCCAAAAACCGCCGGGATCGCTTTTGTAATGCGTGGGGTAATAGATCTGCGGTGTAAAAGGCTCGTACAGGATGCAGGCCGGCGGAGCAATGGAAAGGGAGCTGCCCGCAATTACGGCAGTAGTGGGCGAGCGGAACAGAACAAGGAGATAGGTGGGTGTGCCATGCTCGAACCTGACCGACAGCATATCGTTTGGATGTTTATAGTTCCAGCCTATTTCATGGATGGTAATCATAGAGGGCACTCCGTTTCATGCTTATTTTACATGAATCATATCAAATCCGCAGAACGTATTCAATTGCTCGGGCAGAGAATTTCGGTAGGAGAAGAGAATCAGTCAATCGCCTGCGAGAGAAGCTTCCTGCCAGCCGTCTGTTGCTGCTTTTAAGGCCGCGGCGGGACTGACCGATTTCTATTTCGTGTACGGTATTCCTTCGGAGAAATGCCGGTGCGCTTCCGAAACATTTTATAAAAAACGTCAGATTTATGAAAGCCGGAACGGAGGGCGATTTCCTGTACCGACAGGTCGGTTCCCTTTAAGAGCGCACAGGCGTTTTTAATCCGGATATTGTTCAGAATTTCCGAAAAACCCAGACCGGTTTCGGTTTTGATCCGCTTGCTTAAATAAGGAACCGTATAATGAAAACGCGCTGCCAGATCACACAGCCGTACGGAGGTATAATGCTCCTGCATATAAGAAAGAATCTCATTTATGCTTTTGGAGGGTGAACAAAGGACAGAGGGAAATTCAAAATTGCTGGAATGGCTTCTGATCATATAGCCGAAGATGGCGCGCATGAGGTTTTCTTTAATTTTCCTGGTGTAATTATCTTTTCCCCGGGCGCCCTCATCAATCAGCAGTTCAATTGCGTTATGCAATACGCTGTCATCCCGAGACCGGCATACCGTATAAGGTACGGCGCTTTTTTCAAACAGTGCGCTCCAGAAAAAGTCGGACAGCACGCTTTTTTCGGAAAGCAGATCAAAAAAGGTTTCATTGAAGGTACTTCTTCTGATCAGAATATTGATTACAATACTATCGCTGAACACACGGAGCATATGATTTGTTCCCGGCGCCATGATACAAAAGTCTCCGGTTTCCAGGCGCAGGCAATTGCCGTCCGCCTGATTATCGCAGTACCCGCAGAGCACATAGATTAGTTCAAAAAATGTATGGCTGTGCTGAAAGGGTGGCATATAGCAGGCGTGCTTGATGATTTTTATGTTATCCGCATCGTCGAAGACCTGCTCGCTGATCAATTGGGGAGGGCCGGATATTTCCGGGATATACATTCCGTGTTCCAGAATATATGTCGGATCTATGACAGACAGGTCCTGATTCTGCATATAATGCTGATAAATCTGTTCTCCCTCGTTGTATTGAGCAAAAAATTCTTCCAGATGCAAATCATATAGCATATCCGTCCCTCCGCTTCCCGCGTATCCGTGCGTTTGTAGTGTTATCGCTTGCTTGATTATATAACATAAAAATTTTTACGGCAATTCCGCCTGCCGGGTAATTCCGCCTGAAAATAATTTTTGCAATGCTTATGAATAAAAATACGGTCTATTTTCCAAAACATATATTTTATAAAATATAACCGTCATACGTATTGACGATTGAGGAAAAGGCGATATATGGCTGTTATGACATCCTGCACGGGCGATTTTATATATTCAGATGAATATTATATTACGGATCAGAGAAAGGAAACGGGGTTTATCAGAGTATGGAACGGAAGAAAGCAATCATGCACAAGTATGAAATGTATCTCAGCGATTTGTCCGGCCTGCCGGTGTCCTTTACCTATGGCGGACATAATTACAGGGGGTTTGGAAAGGATTTTCAGGAGCTGTCCAGAAAGACGGAGGAGGTCGGTAAAAAAATAACGACAGAAATCCTTCTCCGCTTCAGAGACGATCTGCGGGTAACGCTGCGAATGGCAATTTATCCGGACTATTGTGCCTATGAATGGACTGTTTATTTTGAAAACAAAGGGAAAGGAAATTCTGCGGTGCTGGAAAACCTGAAATGCGCGGATCTTGTGTTTGCTGGTGCCTCTCCCGTGCTGAAAGGAATTTACGGAGACGGCGGCATGGAAGACAAGGGGCCGTATGGGCCGTATTGCTTTGATCTAAAAACCGAAGGGAACATCCATATGACACCGCCTACCGGGCGTTCTACGTACAATTATTTTCCGTATTTTAATATTGAATACGGAGACGGCGGTACCTTTGCCGCGTTGGGCTGGCCGATTATGTGGGGCGCTTCTTTTACTTATGAAAGCGGAGAAAATGGCAAAGAGTCCGTTTGCTTCCGGGCGGGACAGGAGACCTTTTCCTCCTATCTTGCGCCGGGTGAACGGATACGGACGCCTTTGGCGGTGTTCCTGGAATATGAAGGCCGGGATGAGGATCGGGCCATGAATTTATGGCGCCGCTGGTTTATTGACTGCAATATGAGACGGATTGACGGAGATCTATTTGAACCGCATATATCCGGCGGCACCTCATGGATGTACGATGAAATGAAGGATGCAACGGATCAGAATCAGATTGCCGCTATGGAAAAATATATTGAGAACGGTGTGCCCATATCGTACTGGTGGATGGACGCGGGCTGGTATTTCCGTACGGGCCGGGAGCAGCTTTCGACATGGCTTCACACCGGAACGTGGATGGTGGATACCATACGGTTTCCTTCTAAGTTTCAGGCAATCAGCGATTACGGGGCCGAACATGGGGTAAAGACGCTTCTGTGGTTTGAACCGGAGGTTGTACGGCTTGACTGGAAGGATCATGATGATACCTACGGCATTCCGCGGGAATATATGCTCGATGACAACCTCGCGGATTTCGGAAATGATCATTTTATAGACTGGATGGTCCGGCGCGTCTCTGAGATTCTCATCGAAGGCAGCATATCGCTGTACAGACAGGACTATGGGATCAATCCGGCAGGTAATTTTCATGCGCATAACACAGCGGGCCGTATGGGAATGGCTGAAAATCAATATGCACAGGGCTACTACCAATATTGGGATTTGCTGATAGAGCGCTTCCCGGACATGATGATTGATTCCTGTGCGGCGGGAGGCGGACGCAACGATATCGAGAGCATGAGAAGAGCGGTACCGCTGCATAAGACGGATCATGACTACTCCAATCAGGAAGATAAACAGGCCATGCATCAGACCCTCTACCGGTGGCTGCCATACTTCGGCGCATGCGTGGCAGGCCCCGATACGTGCACACAGGCCGATCAGTACACGCTGCGTTCGTCTTATGCGCCTTGGATTGCGATGTGCTGGAACGTCAACTACAGGAAGCTTGACTGGGAGACAATCCGGGAATCCGCTTATGAGTGGGAACGTATCAATCGGTACTATTACAGCGACTATTACCCGCTTACAGAATGGGGGCGCGGCACGGAGTGCTGGCGGGGATGGGAATTTTTCGATCCGAATTCTAACGAGGGCTTTATCCAGATGTTCCGGCCCGGAGAGGCAGCGAAATCCCTCTGGCGCGTCCCGCTGAAGGGGCTTGTACCTGATATCACATATTCCGTATACAATGTCGATACAGGAAATTGTTACAAGGCTCCAGGCGCATCGCTCATGAAGGACGGGCTTCCTGTGGAAATCACGGAGCCCCGGGGAACGGCCTTATTTATGATCGCCCCGGTATGACGGCCGAATACAGCATGCTCCCTGCAGGCCGCGCCTTGACAAGCCGGCGCAGGCCTTTTATAATCCGGGATAGAGATGGCGGAGTATGCCGGACAGAATCGGGGACATTAAAGGATTGGGAGAATGGAAGCACGCGGCCGTGAAAGACAAAATATCGGAATTGGCCGGATCGGCAGGGGGCCGGATCCGGCGAAAGCCGGGACGGAAACGGAGATTCCGCAGGTGTATGCGGAACTGAAAAGGGTGTCCATTCCGGATCCGGACCTGCGGTATTCGTATGAAATTCAGCTTTTTTATGCGCAGGCGGTATTTATGAAGGACGTAACGGACGACTGCCCGTATACGGGTGAATTTATCTGTTATTATCCCACCTATGCCAAAATGGCGATTCCGGAGCTGCGGGGCTATTTTACCTGGCGGACCGGAGTGCGCAGCGGCCGTCTAACGCAGGCGCCCCGAGCCTTTGCGTTTTTATATGTTTATGAGCTTTTGAATCAGATCGGCGTGTCTTCGGCGCAGGAGGGCTTTGAACGGATTGCGGCGTTCTGGAAGTCTTATGGACAGATTGATTCTAAAATTACGCCGTATATGAAACGATGGCTTAAGGACTACGTGATCTTTTATAATTTGGAGGTCCGTCTTCTGATAGATTACGGATTGTGTGAAGCATCGGAGTCCATGTGCCGGTTTGCCGCGGCTTATGAGGACGGAGATGGTTCTGCGCTTTTGGCAGCTGCGGAGTATTTTTCTGCTTACCGTTTGTCCGGCAGCAGAGGCTATCAGGAGAACCGGCAGGCCTATCAGGAGGTAACGCTGCAGGTTTTTAAAAGGCTCGACAGATATTTCCTGCGGTATCGGAAGAAATCGTTTTTGACGGTACTCTTCGGCAGCGAATCAAACGCATTCTGGCTGCCTTTTGCGGATGCCATGGTACATACCATGCGGCTGCGGGATACGCGGATGTATGAAATCAATGCGTGTGAACGGTATACCTGCGGGAACGGGACTTGGCGCAGATATGATTACACCTGCTCTCCGGAAAGCAAAAAGCTGCTTGGCGGAATTTTGAAGACCATTGACAGTCTGATGCGGAAGAACTGCGGCATATCCGGTGTACTCAAATGCGCCGGAGCCGTGTCTCAGCCTATTTACCGCCTGATTGCCGAAACCGTAGAGACCTTTGGTAAATCGATGCGGGCGGCTGCGACCTTGTTTGACTTTGCCGCTGCCAATGCTTTGCCGCAGCCGCCGAATGGATACGGCAAAGGCGGGCGGAGCGGAAAAAACGGAAAAAGGAAAGCGGATCGGGCAGGGGAGACTTCGGTTCAGGCTTCCATCTGGATTGATGCCTCCCGATTTGACGAAATCCGTACGGCTTCCGAAACGATTCAGACATGGCTGCTCACAGAAGAGACGGCTTCCGAGATCCCCGGCAGGCAATCTCTCCGGGAAGAAAGACAAGAAACGGAATCTGCCTGCAGTGCAATATCGGAGAAACCGGACCGCGGCGCGGTGCCGGCGGAATCGGTTTACGGCGCGGAGGCGGCTTCAAGCCCCAGTCCGGATGCGGAGAAGGCGGCCTGTCATCGGAAAATCTACACAGAAATCCTGCGGGCCGTTTATCGAAATGAACCTGCTGCAGCAAAACGGGCGGCAGAGCGGGAAGGCAGAATGCTTTCCGTCTTAATTGAAGAAATCAACGAGTTTTTTTATGAAACCGTAGGGGACAGCGTCATTTTATACGACGGGGACCAATTCGCAATTGCCCAAGACTATATCAAAGAAATCGAAAGTCTGCTGCCGCTTTGAAGCGAACCTGTCGACAGGTCCGGTGCGGCGTACCACGCCTCGGCGGCTGCCCTGCGGGGCCCCGGGCTGTCCGGAGACCGTCCGTCGGAATGCCTACGGCCTGATCAGGGGCGCCTCGTTTCGGGCAAGCCGGTATTTCAGCCTGTAGGCTTCCGGAGAAAGTCCTGTTTCCCGCTTGAAAAACGTAATAAAATGGTTTACGGAGGAAAGGCCCACGGCAGAAGCGATCTGTTTCACCAAATCGTCGCTTTCAAGCAGCATGGAGCGCGCGTGGGTTAGTCTGATTTTCATCAGATAGTCGTAAGGAGAAAGCCCCGTATATTCCCGGAACAGCTTGTGAAAATGGGATGTGCTGAGCCCGCAGCTGCCGGCAATATCGGCAATGGTGACCTTATGCATATAATTGCTTTCCATATAGTAGAAAGCCTGCTGAATCCATTTCGGCTGCCCCAGCAGATTATATTCCTGGGGATCAAGGGAATTGAGATAGAGATCCGTAAGAATCTGCGTCATGGTGTTTACTGCCAGAACCCGATTGACCTGAAACGCGTATTTTGTGTAAAAATAGAGATTGTTGAGATACTGCTGAAAAGGCGCTGACTGGCGAATCCGCAGAGAGACCAGAAAATCCTTTTTACATATGAATTCATAATATTTTTCACTGATCATACCATAATGGGAGAGCAGCACCAGCTCGCTGCTTTTGCTGCAGACGATATCATATTTACAGTTACAGGAAACCAGTACCACTTCCCCGGTACGGGCTGTCAGCGCGGCTTGCTTCATACCGTAGGTGCCTGCTGCCGTAATTTCTCCCTTGCAAACATAGATCAGATCAAATGTACTGATGGGATTTCGATTCAGAACAGACGCTGCCGCGCAGCTGTAAGTGCCGAAGCAGCTGATGGTACAGTACAATCCGAAGGACTCATTATTCCGGCAGGTATCCGCGATTTCAAAGATCGTCTTGGGCGGTACGCCTTTTACCGCGGTAAATCCGGGCTTGTTCTGTCTTGCTTTACTGTAGCGATACAAAATTTCCGAATTCAAATAAGACACCGGCTTTCATAGGATTTGTATATTATTTATTGTGATCAGTATATCATATCCGGTTGCTTTCAGACAATATCCCTGTTATTCTTTTTATTAGAAGGGCATTATATAGGGTATCTCATCAGAATACGGAAAGGGCACTGGAATGGAATCTGTATATTTTACAAAAAGCATCCAACTAAAGGACTATCCCGGCGTTCTGGCAGATCGTTTCATTCGAAATTGGCTGATCGGCCTGCGGGAAAGCAACCCGGCGATTCTGGATATGTTCCGTGAACGGGATCGAAAACCGTACCGAGATATGCTGCCATGGTCCGGAGAATTTGCAGGAAAATATCTCATCGGGGCATATTATATATACCGGATTACAAAAGATGAGGCCCTGCTGGCCTATATCAGAACCTTTCTTGCAGAACTGATTTCGTGCATAGATGAGGACGGCTATATCGGGTGCTTCCAGAAGGAATGCCATCTGAGCGGCGCGTACTCCCAGACGCCGGAGATCCGAGGGTCCACCTGGGATGCCTGGTCACACTATTATATTATGTACGGCTTGTACCTGTGGTCGGAACTATGTGATGCGCAGATGCTGATGACTGCGGTAGAACGAATTGCCGGCTGCTTTCTGCGGACATTTTACAACCCCTCTTTCCGCATACTGGATATGGGGTCTGCGGAGATGAATTTAGCGCCGCTGCATATATTCGTACTGCTTTATAAACGGACGCGGAATTCGGCGTATCTGCGGTTCGCCGAAAAAATGCTGGCAGATGCGGCGGACCCGGAGGGCGGTAATTACATTGGGCATGCCATGAGCGGCTTGGAGTATTATCAATTCCCCAATGCCAGATGGGAGGGACTGCCTGCAATCCGGGGGATTTATGCACTATATGAATGTACCCGCAACAGTCTGTATAAAAAATCAGCGGAACACATCTTTTACAGTATACAGCGAACGGATATCCATAATACGGGAGGCTTTTCTACAAATGAGCAGGCAGTGGGAACGCCTTATCTCAACGGCGTGATCGAGCTATGCAGCGTCATTGCATATAATGCGTTTGCCTGTGACGTGCTGGCGTGTACCGGTGATCCCGGCATTGCCGATATGCTGGAGCTTTCTTACTATAACGCGGTACTCGGTTCTTTTTCCCCTTCCGGAAAATGGTGCACATACAATACGCCCATGGAAGGCGTGAAGCTTTCCAGCAGTCAATCTCTGGTATTTCAGTGCCGTCCCGGTTCTCCGGATCTGAACAGCTGCTCCGCTAATGCCGCCCAGGGAATCGGAATGCTGAGCGAATGGATGGTCATGCAGCAGGAGGACACGCTCTATATTAATTATTACGGAAACTATGAGGCAGAAACCCTCAGCGGCTGCCGGATCGCCGTCACGGGGGACTATTTAGCCGGCGGCGAAATCACAGTCAGCGTCCGGGACTCTGCAGAGAAAAGGCTTGCGTTCCGCATTCCCTCATGGGCAGACCGGACAATCGTTCGGTATGGAGATCAGGAATATGTTCCCGCTGCCGGACAGTATTGGTTCCTTTCCGGCGGGCAGCCGGAAAGGACTGTGAGAATCTCATTCGGACATACGGTACGGATGGTAAAGGGCGGTGGGGAATATGCCGGAAAATACAGCCTTTATTATGGCCCGGTGCTGTACGGCGCGGATATTGCGTGCAATCAGCATGTGGATTTTGACAAGTTTCCTGCAGTTTCCCAGGAGGATCTGGCCGGGCGGACCCCGAGACAGGAGGCTGACGGCAGGCTGCTGCTGAAACTGGGAAACGGCACGGTTTTGTGTGATTTCGCCCATCTCGGTTTTACGGGAAGCATATACCGGACCTGGTTTTCCATCAGAAAGCAGAAACGCCGGAATGAATCATCCTGTCTGTCTGCAGAAAAGAATTCATAAATGAAAAGGCGCATTCCGAGGCGGCAG
>USLW01000039.1 GCA_900555605.1 uncultured Clostridium sp.
AGCCGCTCCCGTCACGGACAACGCTGCCGTTTTCATCCCTTTGCGGTCCGTAGTACTTCCCGTCGTGGGCTCTGATCATAACCACCTCGCCCTGGTCGTCCAGATATTCGATGCAGTAGTTCTCACCCAGCCAAAGCATCTTACTGACGTCGAACCGGGCAGAAGTAGCCGATTTCCCCAGCGTCAGTTCAAAATACATTTTAACTTTTTCTTCGGTAACTTTGTTTTGCCGCGCCGCGAAGGTGGCTGCGAGATTGTATTGAATGGTGTCGTAGGAGCGGACAACTTTGTTATGATCATTTTTATCATTTCCGGGTTTATCAACCGTACCATCAGCACTCAGACTGCCGGTATTGTCAAAAGGGGCCGATCCGTCTACAATACTTTCAATTGTTAACTGCTGCACATAGCCTTTTTCCAGTTTCTTGCTGACAAAAACATAGGGGCAGGGCTGCGTGACATTAAAGGTAAAGCCCTTGTAGTTCTCTGTATCAAGATTTACCTTCTTCACGGAGTCGGATATTTCACAAAGTTCTGTGCCATCGGTTGCTCTACTGGAAAAAATCCTGAGCTTCCGTTCACCTGCCGTCCCCCACAGTCTTGCTCCCGATTTCAGGTATTCCAACTGGATAGTCGCGTTCTTACCGTCAGTGATTTCCATATTCGTTTGAAGATTATAGGTGCCTGCTGTTTCATTGAGTTCTACCCAGTGGATCATATAGCACTGCATATCGTTGCGTGCTCCAACAGCGGCATCCAAGGCAGCATCTGTCGGGTAATAGGCTTCGCCCGAATTTACCTTGCGGATAAAAGGATAGCAGTTCTCTGTTACGGCCGCGCCTTCTGGCGGGGTGATAACAGCCTTAACATTTGCATTGGTTTCACTCTCGGCATCATAGGCAACCCATGTGCCGCCCTCTCGCAGTTCGCCGGGATAGATGCCCAAGCCGAATAAATCCGAAATTTGACCTGTTATGGGTATTGGCTCAGGCGTAGTGTTCTCTTGCTTTGTCGTCATTGTAATCGCGGGAAGAATGAGGGCGTAAACGGTGCAGAATATGACGATCACCGCCAGGGAGACAAAAGCCGAGTAATACCATTTCCGGTATTTCCGAGATTTAATTTGTTCATTTGCCACTTGAAGCAGCTGATCGTTTTTCATCTTCATGCGTTATACTCTCCTTCCTAAAAATATAAATGTCAAATCCAATAAAATCATATGAAGCTCATTTGACCTTCCCAAATCTATCCAACGGCCAGACCCGAAAAACAATTTTACCCACAATCTGCTCTTCCGCAACACAGCCGACTATAGTACTTCGGGAATCTACCGATGTTGCTCTGTGATCTCCCATTACAAAGTATCTTCCGTCGGGAATTTGGTATGGCAATGCCAAATCACATTCACCCAACGCTTTCTCCGTCAGATATGGCTCGTCGATTTCTTCGCCGTTTACATATACCGTACCGAATTCATCTATATCGACCCAATCGCCCGGTCCGGCGATGATCCTTTTCACCAAGATCTTATTGTTGTAGTAAAATGACAAGACGTCGCCGGTATGAAAATCCGCCCCTTTGAGCGATACAACGATATCACCTTCATTCAGCGTAGGCAACATAGAACTGCCGTAGATCTGCAATACCGGCAGCCACAGGGTAGCAATCAGAATTGCGATAGCCGCCACGGTAATCAAGGTATATACCGTACTGCGCAAGGTAACGTGGTATCGGCGTCTGTATTTCACACGGTTTAATTCCTTCTCCAGCTCCTCAGAGGAAGGCATTTCGGTAAACTGTTTGCGACGCATATTCATTCCTCCCCAGAGGAATTCGAAAGCCCTGAGTGAAGCCGTTGCAATTCATCCATTTTTTGGGACACCTCATTCAAGCATAGGGCAGCTTGCTGCTTTGCCTGGCTTAACCTTTCTTCGCACCGTTTCCGCGTCGCCGCTTCCATCCCCTGGCATTTTCTTATCATGTCGGTTTCCATACGCTTGCATTTTTCTTCCGCTTCCGCTTGCATCTTTGCACAGATACTTTCCTGCCGTTCGCTCAATGCCTGAATGTTCCCAATATATTGTGCAGCTGCATTCTGCGCCGCGTCGAAAACGCCGTTCAGCTGCAGGCACGCTTCTGCAAGAGAGCCCGCATTATCAATCGTAATGATGCGGGAGGATAGTTTCTCCTCCAATGCCGCGATTTCTGTTTGCAGCCGCTCGTTTTCCCTGGTTCTATTCAGCAGCATCGCGAGCAAATCTGTGCGGCTTAATTTTTTCAGTTCTTTTTCTGTCATGCATTTGCCCTCCTGCTCTACGCGCTGTCTCTCTTTCTGACTTTCCTTTCATCAGAGGGAAGGACATGCCGTTTCATAACAGCCGCCATATCGTTTCATAAATATCCTTGTTCTTTTTCATTTCACCCCGAATAATCTTCTTTGCAAACACACCGGAAAAATCCAATATATACAGCCAAAAATATTTGCTGCTGATTGCATCGCCCTCAGAGTGTACGCCGAAGTCCTCCGTCAGTTTTTTTACGCACTTCGGAATCCGTTTCTCGAGATTTTCCTGCATAGCCGTAAATGACTTTAATTCCCGATACTCATAGTAGTACAGCGTTTTGTAATCGTTCTTCACCATAAAATAGAAGCATTTCAGCCAGAGCTTATGCATACATCCGCAGAATTCCTCTGGCGATTTGGTCTCTTGAAAGTTTTCTTTCTCAAGCATCTCATAGATCAGTCCGTCTACATGAAAATAACATTGCAAAAGCAGGCAGTCCAACATCAGCGACGACTCTCATTGTAGTGTCCAATAAAATATCCTTCCGTTTTTTCTCCTCCTGCAATACTTATCCAACTTCCTTTTTTCACATAATTATGGTTATGTTGTAATTGGGCTTAGAAATTGATATTCAAATAAACTATATACTGATATATGTGCATAGAAAATAAGCTCCCTCACTTTTTTGAAAAATGAGGAAAGGAGCTTTTTTGTGCTACCTTGAATAAGTAAACAATTTTTGAACGAAACAATGTGAATTTCGAGAATACTGCCTTGACATTTTCTCCATTATTGATATATAATATATTATATATATATTCTGTGAGTTTGCACAGCCCATAGTCAGACAAACAGAACAACATAACCATAATTTTGTTTCCGATACTATGTGTATCGTTTTTTTGTACGTTTATATTTATGATATAAGCCGCATGCCGTCGATTTTACGGCGATGTTCTTCGCCCGTAGTCACGATATAGATGCGTGTGGTGTTAATGCTGCTGTGCCCTAAAATATCCGCCAGTTTTACAATATCTTTTTCGATTCCGTAAAAGGTTCGAGCAAACAAGTGCCTGAGATTGTGCGGAAAAACCTTTCCAGGAGATACGCCTGCTCTTTCGCAGAGTGCTTTCATCTCTTTCCAAATATTGCACCGATTTATCGGCTTGCCGGTTCTCGTAATAAAGACCGCGCTGGATATTATTTTTTGTTCCCGGATATATCGAATCAGCTTCTTTTGCAGACGGTTCGGTATAAAGATTGTTCGTGTTTTCCCTTTGCAGTTTACAGTTGCCTCGCCACGCCTAACAGCTTCAGCGGTGATATATTGCAGTTCGCTTACTCGGATGCCGGTCGCACAAATGGTTTCGATCAGTAAACTTAGCCGTTCGCTGCCTTTTTCTTTTGCAGCATGGATCAAACGAAAATATTCCTCGCGAGACAGTTCCTTTTCTTCCGAACAATAGATTTTTCGTTGTACCTTGAATTGCTTGACACAGCAGCTTTCTAAGCTGATGAATCGCAGAAAAGAATTCATAGATGCAATCATAGAATTGGCGCTTGCGGCAGCATAGTCCTCTTGAAGTTTTGATTTGTATTCCATCGTAAGCGATTTATCAATTTTTCTACCATCAGCATATTCCAAAAAATGCCGGACATCTCTCAGATATTTCTCAATCGTGGCTTTGCTTTTTTCGTCTTCCCGTAAATGCTTTTCAAAGGCGTCCAGCTTTTTTTGCGTTATCTCTTTATTTTTCATAAAATGCTCCTCCGAATTTTCTTTTAATTTTTAATAATATCCAGTCTATTTTACATTATTTTTTTGACATTGGAGAAAACAGAAAAGAAAACCTATGTCAATATATTGGACAAAAAAGTTGAAAGATTATGCTGATTTTTTGAGTTCTTCATCCGCCTTTTGCTGAGGAGTGATATAACCTTGTGCCGGATAAAAGCCACAATCTCGGCGATTGTTCTTTTGCGAATATGGCGGTCGCTTTTTTATATTTCATTCTCAATCTTAGGGCGCTGGTTTTCCTTCTGGAGGGCCTTATGCTCCTTGAGGGTAACAGTTTCCTCCCTCTGATACCCTGATCGGGAAGCGCTGTTTTATCCAGCTGCTGCGCGTGCTCCGATTTACGCCATATTCGCGGCGTCCCAGTTGGGAATACGAGGTTCCTCTGGCATGATACAGGTCCACGATCCGCTGTTTGAATTCCGTCCGGAGTGTAGGATTTCTGCCTCTTCGCCATGTTGAACAGCGCCTTTGCTCTTTCATTTGATCATATGCGTTGTTCAACTTTTTCGTGAACATCGCCACACCTCACTTGACTTTTGCGCGGCTATTTGTATAATAGTAATGTTACTAATAGCAATAAAGAGGAGACAACAATGGACAACATCATTCTTGGGCTTTTGCTCTTGCGCAACAGAACGATATACCAATTGAGAGAGAGAATTGATAAGGGATTAAACTTAATGTACAGCAGTAGTATGGGAAGTATACAGGCAGCTATCAAAAAGCTGTTGCACTGCGGATATGTCGACTATGGAGAAACTGTTGAAAATGGAAAATACAAGAAAGTCTACCGTATAACAGAAAGTGGAAAACGATATTTTCTTGAGTGGGTAAACACGCCGATTGAGCAGCAGGGCGTCAGATGCCCGGGGTTGGTAAAGATTTATTTTATGGGCTTCTCAGATAAGGAAAATCGAGAAGCAAACATACAAAACTATTTGTCCTTTCTAAAGGAACAGTATTGTGCGTTAGAAATGATATGTGAGGAAGCAAAGAATATTGCGGTTTCTGAAAGCAATAAAGAAATTTTTAATTACCAGCTTGTATCAGCTTTTTACGGAAAAGACTTTTATAAATTCAATATCGATTGGTTTGAAAATCTATTAAGTAAAATGAGGAACGGTGAAATATGAAACAATATAAATTGGAAAACTCCCCCATCGTCTATTATGTCAGCGGAACAGAGCATACAGAGTGGGTGCTATTCCTTCACGCCGCTTTTGTCAATCATAATATGTTTAGAACACAGATTGCGTATTTCCAAGATCAATACAATGTGCTGACTCTTGACGTGATTGGTCACGGAAATTCAACTGACACGCAAAAAGGTGACAGCATAGATAGAATGTCGGCATGGATGAATGAAGTTCTAAAAAAAGAAAATATTGATAAGGTACATATTGTCGGAATTTCATTGGGAGCTGTATTAGCGCAGGACTTTGCCAATCAGTTCCCCAAAGCGGTACAATCCCTTGCTTGCTTTGGTGGATATGATATTAACAATTTCGATGCGAAAATGCAGAGGGGAAATCGTGCGGCGCAGATGCTTATGATGCTGAAAGCAGTATTCTCTACGAAATGGTTCGCAAAGTCAAATAAAAAAATATCTGCATATACGGAACATGCACAAAAAGACTTTTATGAGATGAATATCGAGTTTCCGAAAAAATCCTTTCTGTATTTAGCATCTCTGAACACTATGGTAAATGTTCGGCAGGCAACACCGAGAGAATATCCTTTACTGATTGGCTGCGGACAGCATGATATTCCAATGGAATTATCCGCCGTAGAGATGTGGAAGAAAAACGAGCCGGAATGTAAAGTGGTCATCTTTCAGGGCGCAGGGCATTGTGTGAATATGGATGTTCCGCAACAGTTTAATAAAACATTGGAGGAATTTTGGACGAGCAGAAACCGTAAAATATAACCATGAATGGATACGCCGCCCGTGTATGGGCAACACCATAGCGGCGGTTTTATTTGCCTATCGGCTGTCTCTGTCAAAGGATTTGAGTGTGTGCATTCCCATAAGGCGTTATATTTGCTCATAAGACTTTTCTCCGTTCAAATCCGCAGCTTTCCGCTTACACTCCATCATGCATTTTGCCGCCGCTACCGAATCCTTTATCGGATCTTTCTTTACTCGTTACTACAAAATGTTCTTACGGTACTTTTCCTGTTTTGATGCAATTCCCATCAGATAGCATAGAAACGGTGTTCTTATACATACTTCACAGCATAGAAATGTTGCGCCGTAAGCCAGAAACACGGGTACAACATACAGCAGAACCGTGCTGCCGCCGCAAATGCGGAACATAAAATACTGGAACAAAACAACCCAGATGTAATGCAGAATATAAAAAGCGAATGACCTTTGCGAAAGATATTTTGATATCCTTCCGCTGAAATTTAAGTGTCTTTTTCCTATTCCGAGCAAGGCAAGAAGCATAAACCATTCGGATACAAACTTAGTAATCGTGTTAAGCAGCGGATATTCGGTACCAGACCAAATAAACCAATATACATTAAGCACGGTTGAGATGAACCCCACACACAAGAAAAAATATTTATATTTCTCTGTTTTGTCTACCGCACGGTCTTTTGAGAAAACATAATAACCGATCAGAAATATGTATAGATATTCTGCAAGGCTTTTTCCGCCTATCGAAAGCAATTCACTCAAAAAAAGTATGGGCAATTCCAAAAGACAGATTCCCCAAAGCGGTATATCGGTTTTACATTCAGACCTGATCTTTTTTTGTACCGCAATGATTCCGGCCGCTATAACTGAAATGGCAAAAAGATACAGAATAAACCAAAACTGTCCTACAGAAAATCCGCCGTCAGCGCCTGTTAAATCAGTGAATTTTGTAAAGAAAATACGATAATGCCGAAAGAAGCTTCCATCATAACCGCAGTTAAAGATATCGGCGATATATGTCATTACAGGAGTAAGCAGTAAGGTCCCGAACACAAAAGGAATTAACAGCCTCTTGAATCGCTCTGAAATATATTGTCCTACGGTTCTTTTCTGCAATGCAAAGTTTGTACTCATACCCGCAAGAAGAAATAAAACCGGCATGAAATATGGACTTAAAAAAACGACGATACTGCTGAGCAGCCTGTTGCTTTCAAAATATATATAATTCGGTTCGCTCCATGTATTCCACGCCATTGCAGCATGATAAGGGACAAGCAATAAAATGATAAACCATCTTAAATTGTCAACATAGTGTTTTCGCATGTTGATATTATCCCCTCTTTTCTGACAAATTCCCGTTATCAGCTTTCAAGCGAAATCCAGTATCTCTGTATCACGCCGGATTTGCTGAGTCCGACTGTATCAGGCTGCCAGAATGGAACATCTCTATTCGGTATTCCATGACCTGCTTTTCATATGCCTTTGCAGGCGGGATCAGCTTGATTCTTTGCATAAATACTTTCTCCTCAAAACCACATTGCCTGCTCATCGCATTTCCGCATGATGCCTGCCATGGCCATCAAATCCTTTTTGCGCAGATCAAGATCAATAAGCAGTTTCCAAGGCTTTTTATAGCTGATTACCATCCGTGCGTCCTCCGTATGATAAATATAATACAACTTTATTATAGCACATAACGATTGCGAACACCGTCATAATAACGTTGTTGTCAACATAATTTCACAAAATAATCCCGCTTTGCGCTGCTCACACGTTTGTCTTTTCTGTTTCATTTTTAGTCAAAGCTTCCATTTCCTCTATTAATTTTCGATCGTCAGCAAAAGGCTTACAGCGATGATATGCAACAAGCAGCCTCTATCTGATTATATACGGCAAGAAAGAAATATGACTTTAGACGAAGTGGCAATTGTAACAGATGTAAGCAAGCATACGATTTTCTATTAGCCGAGAAAAAGGTGACATGCCCAACAGATACTGCTATAGCCTGATTGCGCAATTTATCACCCGATTCCCAAACAAACAAGACCGATAATTCCCACACCAAATGAAATCAGCTGCGTCCGATCCAGCTTCTCTTTCAAAAAGAAATAAGAGATCAGGCCGCACAGCACGGTGGAACCGCCGTTTACCGCCGGAAAGAAAAACATACTGGCCATCTTTCCCGAAAGAAACAGATTCGCCGCATTACTGAAAGCCACAAGTATTCCGATTAAAATGCAGCCCGCCAGTATTTTTCCCTTTACCCGGAACACTTCCGCTTCCGGCCGCCGCTTCCGTTCCCGCAAGTAAAGCAGGAAGGAAAGTACACCCATAATTGCAAAATTCACAAACAGCAAAGAAAACAGTTCATTCTTATAAGCGGAGCTTTGATGAATTTTTTGTACAATGCCCACCAGGCCTGCGCACAGAAACAGTACCAGCGCGTAGCAAAGCCACTTCAGCGTAATATTTTGATGTTTTTTAAAATTTGCCCCGGTAACAAAGCTGACCACTAAAACAGCGGCTCCCAGTGCCTGCAGCCAACTAAAATTTTCCCGCCAAAACAGCACCCCCGCCACTGCCGGTATGATCATGCCGCAGGAGCTGAACATCACAGTATAGGACATGGGACCGCAGTGCATTGCTTTGATCGTCGCAAATTGAGATCCCATTGTCATGACGGCAAACACAATTCCGATCAAAACGGTATAGAGAGAAATCATTTGCAGTCCGCGGGAGAGAATCAAAAAAAGGATTGCAGCAGGCACAGATACAATCGTATTAAATAGATAAAAATCCCCTTGACCTTTCATGACGGTCCTGCTGAACCGACTGTTTAAAGTGGAATAGATCGTAGTCGACAGAATGGAACACAACAATAAACCATATAGCAGCATTATAAATTCTCCTGTTTTTTATGTAATTTGATTTCACTCCGCATCCGTAATCGGTTACGGAATGGTCATCAAAACAAACATGCACACAAAAGAAAAACGCGCAGCGTCCGTAACCGATTACGGACGTCACTATAATGAATCACAAAATATTTGTCAAGTATCTCATCGCTGTCTGCTCTGCATTTTACAGTCTATTCATATTCGCGGTAAATACCACCTGCGGATATACATGATATTTCTCAGTCATTTCTTTTCCGCAGATTTGCCGATAAAGTAACTCCACCGCTTTTTTCCCCTGCAGGTAAGGGTTCTGAAAGATTGTCGCGCGTATGACATGCCGCGACAGCAGATCCCGGGTTTCCTCCATTAGATCCGTTGTAACAATATGAATCGCATGGGCCGGATCCATCTTTTCCATAATCCTACACGCAATCGGCGCAGAAGCAGTCGCCATATAGACGCCATCCAGCTCCGGACATTCCCGGAGCATTTGATACGTCATTTCTTCGACAAGCGCGGGAATATCATAATGTTCATAAATCCGAATAGAACGGAAAGGATGATGTGCGCTGTACTTTCGGAAGCCGGCAATATATTCATTATGCGGCTTTTTATCGGCATCTCCCGTAAGAATCCCGATATTTCTTTCTCTGCAGCACAGATTCAAAACCTCCGCGGCAAGACCGCCTGCAGATTCTCCATGGATGCTTACCGAAATAATATCCTCCATATTCCAAAGATCCGCTGTTACACCGGCAATCCGGATTCCCTGCTTCTGAAGCTCCCGAAAAGTATCGTAAAACGGTTCCGTATTTCCCGCCGGGAGGAAAATCACACCGTCATAATGCGCCTTTGCACATTGCTGAAGCCTTTCACCGATTTCCTTCCGAATACTGCTGCAGTCATCGGAAAATGAGATAAAATATTCGGCCTGTATATTATATGCCCCAATCTCCGCTAAAGCGCCGTCCATACCGCGCTTGATTTCCATCAGATAGTTTTCAACAGAACAAATTAAAAAGATCCCGATTCGGACCGCTTTACGGCGCAGGCTTTGCGCTGCCGGATTCATTTTAAAATCCATTTTTTCCGCCATTTCAAGGACCTTTCGTTTTGTTTCCGCACTGATCTCCGGCTTATTATGCAGCGCACGGTTGACGGTCCCGGTGGAAACCCCTAACGCTTTTGCAATATCATAAATCGTAACCTGTCGTTTGCTTTCCATAATCGCTCTCCGCGCCTGCAGCATGCTATCAAACCTGTGTTCGTACTATTTTACTATATTCATGCATAAAAAGCAAAGAGATGTCAGGCAGGCGAGTTGATTTGCCGCAGGTACAATGGTATAATTGCCCGCGAAACACGTTACGGGAGGACTTATGAAAATCGTAATATTAGATGGATATACCACAAATCCCGGCGATATCAGTTTTTCTGAAATGGAAACGCTGGGCCGACTTACCGTATATGACAGAACACCTGCGGAGCTGGTTTTAAAACGTGCTTTAGACGCGGATATTTTACTGACAAACAAGACCGTATTGGATGCGGAGCTGATCGAAAGGCTGCCAAACCTGAAATATATCGGACTATTATCCACCGGTGTGAATGTCGTGGATCTTCCGGCCTGTGACCGGCGCGGAATCCCAGTTGCAAATGTTCCTGGCTACAGCACTCCCACCGTTGCACAAATGGTCTTCGCTATGCTGAACACATTGTGCTTTCATGTGCAGCAGCACAGCGATTCGGTACATAACGGCGGCTGGGCAAGATCAAAAGACTTCTGCTATTGGAAAGCGCCTCTGATTGAGCTCTACCAGAAAACCCTGGGGATCGTCGGATACGGCAGCATCGGAAGACAGGTCGCCGCCATCGGCCGTGCATTTGGTATGCGGATTCTTGTTTACAGCAGAACAAAGCCGGCAGATCTGCCGGCAGCAGGATTATCACCGGAGGAATGGGTCGCTTTCGAAGAACTGCTGGCACGCGCGGATTTTATTACGCTCCATTGCCCGCTTACCGAC
>USLW01000040.1 GCA_900555605.1 uncultured Clostridium sp.
CGGCAAGAATAACCACTCCTTTCTTCCCGTCAAATCCATCCATCTCTGTCAGCAGCTGATTCAGCGTCTGCTCTCGTTCGTCATGGCCGCCGCCCAATCCGGCTCCTCTGTGACGCCCTACCGCATCGATCTCATCAATAAAAATAATACAAGGCGCATTCTTTTTGGCCTGCTCAAACAAATCGCGCACGCGGGAAGCGCCTACGCCCACATACATTTCAACAAAATCCGAACCGCTGATGGTAAAAAACGGCACGCCCGCTTCACCTGCTACAGCCTTTGCTAAATACGTTTTACCAGTTCCGGGCGGGCCGACCATAAGAACGCCCTTCGGAATCCGGGCGCCTAAAGCCGAATAGCGTTTGGGATCCTTTAAGAAAGAAACCAGCTCCATAAGCTCCTCTTTTTCTTCCTCTGCCCCCGCAACATCTGCAAATGTGATCTTACTTGTCGTATAAAGCCGCGCACGGCTCTTGCCAAAGCTCATTACACGGTTGGAGCCGGCCTGACCCTGGCTGAGCATGACATACATAAACACCAAGAATAATACGACCAGTAAAATATACGGCAGTAAGGTAACAATAAACGGCACATCTTTCACTTTCGCCGAATAGGTCACCGGATTTCCCGCTTTGACGGCTGCATTCATTTCCGACTCAAATACATCATAGGAAAGTACAAACATCTCATACGCACCCTGCTTGTATTTTCCGTCTTTGCTGTCCGCCTTCAGCTTGATAACCGCTTTATAATCTTCTAATTCTACAGACTCTACATTCTGTGCTTCAAGTTCTTTTAGAAAATCTGAATATGTTATTTTATCTGCCGATACTAAACTGGAAATAAGCATAACCAGCAGTATGATCACGCCGATAATTACGATATACGGTGATATACTTTTTAATAATTTCAATAGATCAACCTCCATTCCACAATGTTTAATACTACCATACGAACGGATCCTGCGCAACTTATTTTTGTGTATATACCGATTCCTTTAAAACACACAAATCCGGAAGATTCCGCAAAATTCCATTGTAGTCCAAACCATATCCTACAACATATCGGTCAGGTATAGTTATGCCCGAATATTCAGCACTTATTTCAACTTTACGGCGTGCCGGCTTGTCAAAGGCCGTACAGACCTTAACGCTCAGCGGATTCCTTGTTTCAAACAGTTCTTTTAAATATTTCAAGGTAAGCCCCGTATCAATGATATCTTCTACAATTATGACATGCTTGTCGTTCAGCGGGATATCAATATCTTTCAGCAGGCGTACGACTCCGGAAGATTTGGTAGAAGCGCCATAGCTGGATACAGCAATAAAGTCCATTTGTACAGGTATGGTAATCTGTCTCACCAGATCGGCCATAAACACAAACCCGCCTTTCAGCACGCCGATCAGCACAAGATTTGTCCCCTGATAATCCCGGCTGATTTCAGCGCCCAGCCGCTTTGTCATTCCTGCAATTTCTTCTTTGGATACTAAAACGCTTTCAACATATTCCTTCATGATTCATCCTCCGTTATCATTTATCACGCATGCGTATCATCTATCTGTAAAATTATAGAAGTCTCTTCCGTAACCGGCGCCTCCGCACCACGGCGTATCCCGGGAATCCAGATAACCGTATTCCCAACGGCAAATAACGCGGTTTCCCGGCGGCGGTAAGATGGAACCTTGCTGTCAATCAAAAATTTCCGCAGCAGTTTCCCTCCCGCTGCGCCGAAAGGGGTAAAATAGTCGCCTTCTGTCATTGTACGCAGAACCAGCGGCTGCCCCGCTTTCCGTATATGGGCCAGCAGCAGATGGTAGTCAAAATATGCCCGTTGCAGCCCATCTTCCGAAATTTTCCGCAAAAAAGCAGGATCTTCTTTGGGATATTGATAAATAAAACAGACTGTGCCGTCCGCCGGAATACAGATACCGGTTTCGTCCAGAATTACAGCCGGCAGGACAGCTTTCTCCGCAGGGCTGCCGCTGTCTTGCTGCGGCACGGCAGGCTTTATAAAAAAACGCGCAAAATGATATTCTCTGCGGCACATGCCGTTTTGGGGAAGTTCAATACAGGTGCCGTTTATCCCGTCTTTCAAGAAAAAACGGATTCGTTCTGTTGTCTTATAATCAATTCCCGTCTCCGCAGGAAACAAAAGCTTTCCGTTCTGTGTCATTTCAGACAATACACGTATGATCAGGCGCCGCTGAATCGCCTCATGCAATCCTGCAAACGCAGAAAGATCAACCAAAAAATCCGTACGCGCCGTACCGGCTTCCCCGGATTCCTCCTTTGTGACTGCAGCGCGGTAAGCTTCCCCTGCCTGCAGTTTCAAGTACGCCTGATCCGCTGAGGCCAGATCTGAAAGCATAATCAATTTATCTTCAATGCGGGGGGTCAAATGCGCTTTCAGAAACGGTATGACGCGAAGGCGGATCCGATTCCGTTCATATGTTTCATCCGTATTCGTCAGATCCTCACGCGGCACAACGCCATATGCCCGGCAGACCATTTCCGTTTCTCTGCGGTCAAAATCTAAAATCGGACGGATAATCTGATCCCTTTGATATGCAATGCCTTTCAGACCCTCTATGGAACAGCCCCGCGCCAGATTGTGCACGATGGTTTCAACACGATCCGTTTTGGTATGCGCAACGGCAATACACGCATTTTCCGCAGACGCCGTCTCCTGAAGAAAGGCATAGCGCAGATTGCGCGCCGCCTCTTCTAAACTGATGCCCTGTTCTTTGGCTGCTTTGGGAACATCTCCGCGGCCCACAGCAAGCCGAATTCCGTTTTCTGCGCAGAAGGTCCGCACGAAAGCCTCGTCTTCATCGGCATCGCAGCCTCTGATCATATGATTATAATGTACACAGAGCAGCCTTTCTCTTTGCAGATACCGCATAAGAAACAAAAGCATGCACATAGAATCCGCGCCGCCGGATATTGCAGCAGCTACCCCTGTAGCTTCCGTGAGCTTCAGCCGATCTCTTGCGCACAATAAAAATTTATAATAAAGCGCTTCTATAGTTTCCATGCCGAAAATCCGTCCTACTGCTGAAATGCCATATTTCTGAACTGCATTCTTGTGGGTTCAAAGGAAAGCTTAATCGTCCCCGTCGATCCGTTTCGATGTTTTGCAACAATAACCTCCGCTACATTTTTAAATTCTGTTTCCGGATTATAATAGTCGTCACGGTACAAAAATATGACGATATCTGCATCCTGCTCAATGGCGCCGGATTCTCTCAGATCACTGAGCATGGGCCGCTTATCCCCACGCTGCTCTACGCTTCGGCTCAGCTGAGAACCCACAATCACCGGTATATTCAATTCTCTCGCCATTACCTTTAACGACCGGGAGATATCAGAAACCTCCTGTACACGGTTGTCGTTTCTGCCGCCGCTCTGCATAAGCTGCAAATAGTCCACCACTACCAGCTTGATATCCTTTTCCAGCTTTAATTTCCGGCATTTGGCACGGATTGCGGAAATACTGATATCTGTGGAATCATCAAAATAAATTGGCGCATCTCCTAAAGACGGAAGCGCGGCAGCAAGCTTTTTCCAATCAGAATCCAAAAGCTCTCCGCTGCGCAGCTTTTCGTTTTCAACCTCTGATTCCGCGCTGAGCATACGGCTGACCAGCTGCTCCTTTGACATTTCTAAGTTGAACACCGCTACCGGATAATTTTTTTTCACTGCCGCGTATTGTGCGATATTCAGCATAATCGCGGTTTTTCCCATCCCGGGCCTTGCCGCAATTAGTATCAGATCAGAATTATGCAGACCGGAAAGCTTTTTATCTAAATCTACAAATCCGGTGGGAATCCCCGGCAGCCCTTTATGCATTGCCAATTCCGCAAGATTACTGTATACATCCGGAAGTACATCTCCTATTTTGACATATGCCCTGCCGGAGCGATTCTGTGATACCTGAAAGATCGCTTTTTCAGCTGACTCAAGAATTCCGGACACATCCCCCTCCGGTTCATAGGCCATAGCGGAAATTTCCTGCGCGCATTTGATCAGACGGCGCTGAATAGATTTCTCCGCTACAATCGCGGCATATTGCTTTGCGTTTGCTGCCAGCGGCACCTCGTCTGCCAAAGAGGCTACATAGGGAATTCCGCCCACATTCTGCAGCTGTCCCGCAGCGGACAAGACTTCTGTGACCGTAACAATATCTACGGGCTGATTTTTTCCGAACAGCTGCAGCATAGCGCTGAAAATTGCCGCATGATCCTTCCGGTAGAAATCCTCCGGCTTTATGATCTCAATCACTTCCAGCAGCATATCGGAATCTATCAGTACTGCGCCCAATACTGATTTTTCCGCATCTATATTATTCGGCGGTATTTTTCCTGTTTTGTTATCCATATGTGTTCTTCCGTTGATAAACCGTAATCATGAATGACCGTTATCTCTATCCGGCTACAATCATAACCGTAAATTCCGCCGTCACACCGCTGTATATTTTCGCCTCAATGGTATGCGCTCCGGTCGTTTTCAGCGGATCGCTCAATACAATTTTTTTCTTGTCCAACGCTACCCCGAGCTGTGAAGCCGCAGCATCTGCAATGTCCTTGCTTGCAATTGCGCCGAACAGCTTTCCGTTCTCCCCTGCTTTTGCGTGGATCGTAACCGTTTTTCCATTCAGTGCCGCAGCAGATGCTTTTGCCGCATCTATTTCCCGCTGCTTCTTCGTCTCAGCAGCCTGCTGCTTATTCTTTACTTCATTCATATTTCCGGTCGTTGCTTCTACAGCAAGCCCCTTCGGAAGCAGGTAGTTTTTGGCATATCCATCGCTGACCGTAACGACGGAATCCTTTTTTCCCAGACTCTTTACATCCTGCTTCAAAATCACCTTCATGACACTCACACTCCTAATTATTTAAATAATCCTCAATATTTTTAATTAACAGCTTTTCCGCATAATCCATAGACACGTCAGGCAGCGCCGCGCCGGCGGCAGTCAAATGTCCGCCGCCGCCCATCCGTTCCAGAATCACCTGGACATTGATCTCCCCTAAAGATCTGCCGCTGATGGCAATTCCGCCGCCATCCTCCGCAAGCACAAAGGACGCATCGATTCCGGAAACGCCGAGCATTTGATCGGCAGATAAAGCAGCAATAAATTTCGGGTTTTTGATATGCGGCCCGCATTTTGCAATTGCAATATTTCCGGCAACGATTCGAGAAGATCCCGTTACTTCACAAACCTTCGAAAAGGTCGCATAGTCCGGCTGAAAATATTGACGGACAGAAATCGTATCCACACCCTGCCCGCGCAGAAAAGAAGCCGCCTCAAAAGTTCTGATCCCGGTCTTAAAAGTAAAATTCTTCGTATCAACTAAAATACCAGCATATAAAGCCTCCGCCTCTACGGTAGGAATCGATAGATTCGGTTTAAAATAAGTCAATATTTCTATCAGCAGCTCGCTTGTGGAAGAGGCATAGGTTTCTGAATAATCCAAAACTGTATCCCGGATATAATCCGCCCCACGGCGGTGGTGATCAATCACAGCAATTCGTGCCGCATAATCCAATACCTTCGGACTTTCCGTCAATCCCTGCCGATACGTATCCACCACAACCACCAGAGTATTGTCATCAATCAGATTCAGCGCATAGCTGGTATTAATAAAAACGTCTTCATATTCGCTCATGGAATTCAACTTATTCATCATGGCATGGATAGACTGATTCTCATTATTCAGAATAATATTTGCTTTCTTATGGATCAGGCACGCGGCACGATAAACAGCTAAGCAGGACCCAAGGGCATCCATATCACAGTTGCTGTGTCCCATAATCAAAACACGGGAACTTTTATCCAACTCTTCCTTCAGCAGATTGGAAATGACCCGCGCCTTCACCTTTGTACGGCGTTCCATTTCAATATTGCTTCCGCCGTAATAGGTATCCTTTCCCCCGATTCGGATAATCGCCTGATCTCCGCCTCGGCTCAGAGCTAAATCCACAGCAGCCGCGGCATTTTTATAATTTTCCTGAACAGATGCTCCGTGGGCAGAAATGCCGATACTTAACGTAACCGGTATTTTATTGCCGGCTGCAATTTTTTTTGCTGAATCCAATACCGTAAATTTATTTTTTTCCAGATCCTTTAGATATTTATCTTCAATCAACAGCAGATAGCGGTCCCTGACCATCTTACGCACGACGGCATTATGATCCGCAAGCCACTTTTCAAAAATTTTTCCGAGTTCTACTGTAATCTGGTTGATCACAGCCTCCCCGCTGGACTGATAAATCTCTTCATAGCTGTCAATTACAAGTTCACCTACGGCAACACGCTGTTCCTGATATCGTTCCTGCAATCTGACAAAATCAGTCACCTCAACAAAGCAGAGCATGACAGACAGCAAGTCTTCTTTTCCCCGCTTTTCAGCATTGATGATATGATAATAGACATGAAAGGTTCTGTCTTCTATTTCCGCTTCAAAAAACAGATCCGGCTCATCCGCCGCCAGCCTGCCCTTCACACGCAGAAAAAAAATCTCTTTTATTGTGGGCTTAATCAGCCTTTTATCCGAAAAGATCAGTTCAAAATTTTTATTATACCAAAGCACGTTGCCCTTTTCCGTAAGAAATAACAACGGCAGCTGAAAATCGCCTACATTTCCTTCTCGAAATCCATTTGATTTTGCATTCCGGTAAAAGGCCAGATTCTTAATATTCCTTACGGCAGCTTTCTTTTTTAATACTGAGACAGCAACATTTATCCCGATTATTAAAATTAAAATCACCAGTAACGCTGTCAGATTCAGATATCGTTTCCGCTCAATCAGATCGTATGCCCAAAACGTCAGGACCATCAAGGAAAAGATGAAGTTCACGATACTCATATTTATTTTTGCTATGAATCGAAATAGTCTCATATAAAATCTGATCCTCCGAAAGCGTCCTGCAGAGATTTAGAGATTTCATGAAAGATAAAGTTTCATACGAAAAACAAAAATGGTGCAGCCGGCGAAAAACGCAGGCAGCACCATTCCTTTTCCAATCGGATTAATCCGCTGAGAAAGGCATCAAGGCAACATGTCTTGCACGTTTGACTGCAATCGTCAATTGCCGCTGGTGCTTTGCACAATTCCCGGAAATTCTTCTCGGAAGGATCTTTCCTCTTTCTGAGACAAACTTTCTCAGTTTGTTGATTTCCTTATAATCAATGGACTGCGCTTTCTCTACACAGAACGGACAAACCTTTTTTCTGCTTCTTCTTTGTCTCATTCCGCCTTTGCCTTCGCCTTTATCATATCCGTCTTTTCCGGATTTTTCTTTTTTTGCATAGGGCATAATCACTTACGCCTCCTTTCCGTTCATTTCAAATAGCCTCCGACTCAAAACGGTACATCGTCATCGTCTTCATCCAACGCATAATAGCCGTCCGGAGAGGATGCCTGGGAATAAGGTTCTATTGAAGAGGCCGTCCCCGACTTTTCTCCGGTCCGCTCTCCTCCGTAAGCCGGCGGCGGTACCAACCCCATCTGTGATGCGTCCTGCCGTTTGCTTTCACAAAACTCAACTTCGTCCGCAACAACTTCCGTCGCATAATGACGTTTGCCTTCCGCATCCTCCCAAGAGCGCACCTGAATGGAACCGACAACAGCAATTCTGCTGCCTTTTGTAAAATACTTATTTACAAATTCACCGGTCGAACGCCATGCGATAACGGGAATGAAATCTGCCTGCGGCTGATTCTCCGATTTATATCTTCTGTCTACCGCTACCGTAAATTGGCATACCGCCGTATTGTTGTTCGCAGTATATCGAAGCTCCGGATCCCGTGCAAGTCTGCCGATCAAAACAACCTTATTCATTTTTTTCACCTAACCTTCTCTTCTCAATACAAGATATCTCAAAATACCTTCCGTAATTTTGAAAACCCTTTCCAGTTCAGCTGGGAACTGCGGATCCGCTTCAAAGGTCGCAAGCACATAATATCCTTCATTGTAATCTTGTATGGGATACGCAAGACGTCTTTTGCCCCACTCGGCAAAGGTCTCAACCGTACCTGCCGATTCAAGCATGGACTTAAACTTCTCAACAACAGACTTAATTCCTTCTTCACCCAGATCCGGGTTCACGATAAACATCACTTCATATTTGTTCATACTGAATTCACCTCCTTTTGGACTAAACGGTCCTGCCAAAAAGGCAGAACAAGGAATTACGGAAAAGTATTATATCACCTCCGGCAGTTTTGCACAAGCCCTGTTTCTCTCTTATTTACAGTTATATTTTGATTATGCCGGCTTATCTGCGGGATGTCAACTTTTTATGTTCAGAAAATCTGTCTGATGGTTCCCAGGCTCTGACTCCGAGAATATGAATGCAGCGCAGCGAAAAAGCAGTCTCGCAGGGATCTATAAAGGCAGGCCGAACTGCAAGCGTATGACCGCATATAAATATCTTTTCACCGTTATCATTGGCCGTTACGAGCATGGTATCATACGGATCCTGCGGCGTATCCCGAATTTGGAGGATATCTCCGGGGGCTGCGCACGCCGGCGGGAGAATGCACCCATAAGGGCCCTCCCCTTTATTTTGAATGAAAAATTCATATAAGTATTGTGCCCCAGACCAGGCCGCGCTGCGGCAGGCCGTACTCATATAATACCATCCTGATACCTTTGTATAATTCATAACACCGCTGCCTGCATAAATACACTGGGATACAAAGCTGGTATCATCGCCGCATAATACGTCAAAATTAAAATATTCCGGATTACGTCCGTCTTTCCAGCGCAATGCATACGCAACTGCGGCTTCCCTTTCATATTTTTTTAAAAATAATTTGTTTTTCAGCATGTGCCGCACCCGCATATGAATGTTTCTATGATTGCATAATATGCGCCGGCCCGTTTGAAATGCTACTTGGGGCATTCAAACGGGCCGGCAGAACCGCTGTGTACGGCAAAACGCCACGCTTCTTTTATTGTGATAAAATGTTAATGGAATCCTTTTGCAGATAAGAAACGGTAACTGCGTTCCAGTTCTGAAATCGGATCGTCTGCAAAGTCCGAATCCTGTTCTACCATTGCATAGGGAATACCTGCTTCGGCAGCATTGGAAAGAATGGCATCCCAATTCAAATTTCCGCTGCCGATAGGCGCAAATTTCTGTTTCCAGGATTGAATCGCAAAATCCTTCAGATGCAGGATCTTGATTCGCTTTCCTAACCGTTTAACATAATCTTCCGGAGAGCAACCGCCGTGCTGCACCCAAAAGGTATCTAAAATGAAATAAAACAGTTCTGGATCGCTTTCCTCTATCATGATATCAAACCAGGTTTTGTCCCCGCTCTTTTCAAACTCAAAGGAATGATTGTGATAGTGAAACGTCATGCCATGATCTTTTAAAATTTTTGCAACCTCGCTGTAATCATGAATAAACTGCAGAACGCCTTCTTCCGATGAACGGTATTTCTCAGGCATAGCACCGATTCCGATACAATCGCAACCGTATATTCTATGCTCCTCAATCACCGCCAGGGGATCATTCAGAAGACGGTCGGGACTGGTATGCGTAACCGCAATCTTAAGCCCCAGTGCATCACATGCGGCTCTGACATCTGCCGCCGGAATCGGTCCGATTCCAGAAATCTGAACAGAAGTATAACCGAACTCTTTTAAGCGCGCTAAAGTTTCCGTGAGTCCCGTGAGATCTTTACAATAATCTCTCACAGTATACAGCTGTGCACCAATGATCATTCTAAAATCACTCCTGCCTGTAAATAAAATTTTTATTTATTTTCATTGAATTCCCTTACAACCTGAATGACGCTGACCACTGCGCCGGCAATAGAAGCGATGACGCCTGTAGGACCGTCAGGCGATACAAAGCTGTCAACAACATCCCCCACATCAGTCACAACATCGCTTACAACATCCGTAACTTCCTTGACATTTTTTATTGTGCCATCGGTATTTTCCGCAATAGAGGGCAATTTTTTGACAGTAGCCGTAATCGCCTCTTCATTATCCTTCAATATTTTGTTTACTGTCTTCAGTGATTTGGCAACCCGGCACAAAACAATAATCAAAAAAACAACCGCGATAAGGCCGGCCAATATCAGCAGACCGATCAGCAAATCCTGCAGCGTAAACGATATTTCTGTATTTAACGCTAATAACATATGTATTCCTCCCATACAAGAATGCCCCGGCAGTGCGTTCAAGGCATAGCATTACACTGCCCGGGCGTTTTTCATGGATCTTATGATTTTTGCTTATTCTGCAGAATCCGTACAGTCACAGCAACATTCGCAATCACAGTCCGTCTCGCCATTCTCTGACTTTTTCTTCATGGAATCAATCTTTGTCTTAATGGTTTGGACTGCACTGCTGGTCTTTTCTTTAACCTTTCCTGCTATTTCAGCACTCTTATCTTTTATATCCTGGCGGGTTTCTTTCCCTGATTTCGGTGCCAGCAACAATCCTGCGGCAGCACCAATCGCCGCACCGGCCACAATTCCGGCAATGAGACCGGTCGCAGCTTTCTTTTTAGCACATCTGCGCGCCTTGCTCGTTGTAGTAAGCGGTAAATTCGGAAAATTCATTTTTCTCAGTCTCCCTTCAATGTTCGATATTGTTACAAGTATAGCACAACAATCATAAAATGCAACTTATTTATACATTTTATTCTATTATTTTCCTCACAGGCTGCGGATACGGCGGATTCGGAATATCCCGGCCGAACAGATTCCAGAGCCAATTCGTACACAGATTCATCCACTTTGCCGCATCCGGGTTCAAATTCCCTGTCACATAATAAGTTACATGGTTGGCAAGCGCAAGGCCGTGATCACCCTTTTCAAAAATATGTAATTCAAAAGGAATATAGTGTTCAGACAGTGCAGCTGCAAACAGGAGCGCATTCTCAACGGCCACAGTAT
>USLW01000041.1 GCA_900555605.1 uncultured Clostridium sp.
GCTGCGCCTGCACCGACAAGATCTCGGGCCGTGTTTAAGTCGGGGTACATATAGGGCATAACGATAAAATCTTCTTTTGCAAGAATTTCCGTGGCTTTGACTGTTTCGGAATTATCGGGAAGCAGGTACTTTGAATCCCGCATGATTTCGATTTTCACAAAATTACCGCAGCCGAGTTCTCTTGCAAGACGGGCAATCCGAATTGCTTCCTCTGCATTCCTGGCGCCGGAGGTGTTGGGAAGCAGCGTGACGCCTTCCGGAATATAGTCCAGAATGTTTTCGTGTTCTTTTGTATTGGCACGGCGTACTGCCAGGGTAATGATTTCTGCGCCGGCATCTTTTACCGCCGCCTCAATCAAGCTGAGGGAGTATTTGCCGGAACCTAAAATAAATCTTGAGCGGAATGCGTGACCGCCGATGATCAGATGATCGTTTGTTAGCAAAATCGTTCCTTCTTTCCAGTTTTATTCTATAGATTTCATTTTATCGTCTTTTTCAAAGCTTGCTCTTGGTCAGGCGTTCTTGCGTTTGCCGCCTCTTCTTTTCGGGACTTTTTTTACAGCCTTTCGTAGCCTTTCCTACGCTTCGGCTTTTCCCGCAAGAATCCGAAGAACCATATGCGCCTGATGTGCAGCGCACAGCATAACACGAGAGGATACAAGCCCGTCTGCGTTGTCTATATCGCTGATCTCATCGCCGCATAGATAAAAATATTTTGAAATTCTGCGGGTTTTGATTTTATTTGCGGAAAAAAGTCCCGCCATACCGGAGGCAGCAATCAGATATTTTCCCGGCAGTTTTTCTAAAACACCGTTTACAAGCATAGCTTTTTCTTCGGCCCGGTCAAACGCTTCACAGATTAGATCTGCCTCCTGCAGCAGCGCTTCCATATTACCTTCGGTGATGCGGACGGTATGGGTGACAATTTCCGCATACGGCGCAATGTTCCGCAGCGTTTCTGCCAGTGCGTCCGTCTTAAAGGCTCCGATCTGCGGCACCGTATATTGCTGACGGTGAAGATTTGAGAGGTCCACCTGATCAAAATCAATCAGAATCAGCTTGCCAATGCCTGCCCGGGCTAAAGATACAGCGATATTTGAGCCCAGCCCTCCTAATCCGCAGACTGCTACCGCGGCCCGCTGAAACTGAGCCTGCAGCTTTTTCCCATGTCGTTGTTCAAGGGCCTGCCGCAGCGCTTCTTTTGTAGGAATTGCGTGCAAGTCAGCCACCTCCCACAAAATTGACGATTTCAATTATGTCGCCGGATTTCAGGACCGTTTTACTGTATTGTGTCTTCGGTACGATTTCACCGTTTCGTTCAACTGCAATGCGCTTCGGCTCATATTCGGTTCCATTCAGATATTCCGCCAGTGTCTTTCCGGCAATATCAAAGGGTATTCCGTTGATTTTTACCATTTGCTGTTCCTCCTGAAACAAAAGCGGGAAGCTACCAATCAGGTAACCTCCCGCAAATCGTGCATACTCAGTCATTCCTACGTTGGCATTATCCAAATCAGGTCAATGGGTCGAAGGTCATACCTTCCTCTCAGCCTGTGCTACAAGCTCCCCGCTATTTATTTATCTTGTCTATTATATAACCAATATTTTAAAGATACAAGTGTTTTTAGCAGAGGCGGACAAAAAGTTTACAAATAGAGAAGGGGGGATTTCTGCGCTGCCTTGTCTGAAAAGTTTTCATAGCCTGCGTTTGGCATGTGCTTGGGAGAAGTCGGCAGAAAATGGTACATAAAAGGGTATATAAAACAAAATAATGTCTGAAATTATAAAAAAATTGGCATGAAAAAGGATATGACGTATGTTATTTTATACGCATAAAATAAATCGAATGAAAAGCGAGGTTTTTTATGATAGAGAGTCCTTTTAAAGTCCATGAGGTATCATTTCGCTGGTATAAACCGGATGAGATCCTTTTGGGAAAGAAAATGCGGGAACACTTAAAATTTGCTCTTTCCTACTGGCACACCCTTTGTGCGGAAGGCAGCGATCTGTTCGGAGCCAGTGTCTTAAACAAAAATTTTGGCGGTAAAGACGCAATGCAGATTTATAAAAACAAGGCGGATGCCGCCAGGGAGCTTATGAATTTATTGTCTGCGGGTAGATGTCTTTGCTTTTGCCGCGGCTACGGTGGCGGGATTTCTTCGGAAATATCACTTAGAAAAGGAATTTAAATTGAATATTGAGGCCAATCATGCAACCCTTGCGGGGCATACGCTCGAACATGAAGCGGTGGACTTTCTGGAACATTGATAAAAGCGTTTCCATTTCCGATACAGACGATCCAGACAGACAACGGAACGGAATTTACCTTTCGTTTCATTTCTGACAGAGAGAAAAGCGTCTTTGAGAAAGCTTTATGCGCCAAGGAAATTGTGCATAAGCTGATACCGCCTCGTACCCCTTGGCATAATGGAAAGGTAGAACGAAGTCACCGCAATGACCAGCGCTATTTTTATGACTGGGAAAAGTTTGAAAGCGTTCAGCAGCGCAACGAAAAACTGAAAATTCATCTATCATGGACCAATCGCAAGCCTATGCGTTCTTTAGGCTGGAAAAGTCCTCTTGCCCTTCTTGGCTCATATCATTGACATACGCAGAACGTTGCCCGAATTTTTTTCTTTTACCCCGTTGACAAGAGAAAAATCCCATGGTATTATATCAAAGCTGTCTCTTGACAGCTTATTCGCTGGTGTAGCTCAGCAGGTAGAGCAACTGACTTGTAATCAGTAGGTCGGGGGTTCGATTCCGTCCACCAGCTCCAAGCTGTTCCGGAGATCCAGAACAGCGATATATGGGAGAGTTCCCGAGTGGCCAAAGGGGGCAGACTGTAAATCTGTTGTCAGTGACTTCAATGGTTCGAATCCATTCTCTCCCACCAAAAAGATTGTCGATTTATGCCGGCAATCTTTTTTTATTGTAAAAGAAAAGGGACCGTAAAAAAGTCGAACAAAAGAAAAAAACTTACATAATAAACCCCGGTAAAATCACGATTTGCCATGACTTTGCCGGGAAGATTTTTGAAAAAAGGCGACTCTTTTTACAGCCCCTTCAAAAAACTTTAGCTATGAGTAGAAAAAATATCCTCCTTTGGCAGAATAGATGAGGTATGCCAATCGCACATAAACAACCAAAGGAGGAATCAAGTCTGGTTGAAACTCATTCTAAGTAATTTAGCACATACGAAGTGGGAATGCAAATATCATATCGTATTTGCCCCAAAATATCGGCGACAGATTATCTACGGAAAGATAAAGCCGGATATCAGAGAAGTGCTAAGGAAGCTATGCGAATACAAGGGGATGGAAATCATCGAGGCAGAGGCGTGCAAGGATCACATCCATATGCTCGTATCAATTCCGCCGAAGTATCGCGTGGGGCAGATAATGGGGCATCTGAAGGGAAAGAACAGCCTGATGATATTCGAGAAATATGCTAATCTCAAGTACAAGTATGGGAACCGGCATTTCTGGTGCCGAGGGTATTCTGTGAGTACAGTCGGAAGGAATAAGACGGCGATACAGGAATATATTCGGAATCAGCTACAGGCAGACTATTCCGACGATCAAATGAGCATAAAGGAGTATGTCGCCCCGTTCACGGGTCAGCCGGTACAAGGAGTCAAGTAGACAAAAGCCCCTTTCGGGGCAGCCCGTGAAAGTCGTGCGGTTGGCAGACAATTCGGCGAGCCTATAGGCTCAGCCAAGGGTATACCCCAAAGGGGCTTCTGCATACCACTGGCACGGCCGGTGGTTATAATTGACAAGTAAATCTATCATCAGTATACTTAAAGCAAGAAAAATGCTATTTATTAAGGAGGGGGCAAGTCATGCTCACACTATCATATGAGTCTTTTCGAAAAGCGCGCAATTATATTTACACGAATTCAAATGACATTAACAGGGCGTGGTTCCGCTACAATTTTGAGGATGGCGACCCCTGCGCATTTATGGATGTATTGGCTACATATCAGTATGAAAACGGCGGGTTCGGCGGGCTTTGTTATGAATTCGATTATCAGGGGCCATGCCTGAAATGCACGGAGATTGCTATCAGGTATATTTTTGACCTGAAAGAAACGCTGACTGCTGAACACCCGGTTATCCAAAACATGATGAAGTATATATTGGATCGTTATCACCCGGGGATCGGCAACTGGGGTGATGTTGCAGAACCGGAGGTAAATGAAGGAGTTCATACTCATTGGGTTCGGTATAGAGGATTAGATTTAACTCCGTTCAAAACTGACGATGAACGGATTAAACATTACGATGCTAACGAAAAAGCGTGTTTTGCGGCGTTTGTCGCATCTTTTCCCGAACTCGTGCCGAAAGAACTGTATCTGGATATTATCAAATATCCGACGGAGCATATTTTGCGATATTGGGATATACATTCGCCGGATTACAACAAGGATATTTTCGAGGAAGGATGCCCTTATAATTTTGAGTATTTTCAACAGTTTGTGCCTTGTTTGAAAGACAAGGTTACAGCCAATAAACTGATTTCGATTTTACGCCAGAATCCGACTGCTTTTATGGAACTTGACTATACCAAATCGGATCACGATTATGTCCATTTACCCTGTGATGCGATAAATTCGCCTGATAACATCATATATCCTGTAGTAAAAGATTTAGTTGAGGAATCACTGGAGTATCGTATAAGGCAGCAAAGCGATGACGGCAGATGGCCATTAGGCTGGTCATTCGGTGCTGATAAAGGATTTCGTGAATTGCAGGTTCTATATGAAGCATATTGCACGCTGGGCATGTTAGTAAAATTAGAGCGATTCGGGAGAATTGAAAGGTAGTTCAATTACAAGTTGCATGTATCCCTCTTCCTTTTGTCCGTTGTTTTTGGGGTCGATAAAATAAGACGGCATAGTGGCAGTCCCTTCCTTTCTTTTGTTTGGAGGTGATGATGTGCTCCTGTAATAACACAGCTTGTTTAACTTGTAAACCTATTTCTGTAAAAATGCATATAAAACATTACTTCAAGTAAATCTCCAAAGTAAGTCCCGGTAAAATCACGATTTGCCATGACTTTGCCGGGAAGATTTTTGAAAAAAGGAGCCTCTTTACAGCCCCATACTTTTTTGCTTTAGCCCTTGTTTTTTTGTGCTTCTTCTACCTCCTTTCACACCTATTTCCGCTATTTTCACCGCCTTCTCACACTTACTTCTGCTGCATTTCTCAGAGTAACTTCCCTTGTCTTTTGGGGATGGACTTACTTTGGAAATTTACCGTTTTAATACCAGACAGTATTCGACAATGATCTTTTATTTTATAAAAACTGATGGTAAAATGAAATGAACTAAAGTGAGGTGTTCCATATGACGGACTTTGAAGACAGATACGATTCCATGCCGGAGCTTTGCAAATATCTTGGAAGCAGCCGTAATTCTGCGCTCAAATGGATTGCGAAAAAAGACATGCCCGCACACGCTGCTGGTAAAAAGCGGAAATTGAGCTTTTTGAGATCGACGAATAGGTCAACAGTGGTTAAGCGGAGGAATGAGGAATGGGATACAAAATAGCAATCTGTGACGACATGGAGGAAGATGTACAATATATTGCATCTGTTGTTCGTAATTGGGGGGGAAAGGAAAAAATATCGGTGGATCTTGAAACGTTTCCCTCCGCGGAAAGTTTTCTGTTTCGGTATGCGGAGCAGAAAGATTATGATATTTTACTGTTGGATATTGAAATGCGGTCCATGAATGGCGTCGAGCTTGCCAAAAGAATTCGGAAAGAGAACGATGCGGTACAGATTGTTTTTATTACGGGATATACGGATTATATTGCGGAAGGCTACGATGTTTCAGCATTGCATTATCTAATGAAACCGCTGTCAGTGGACAAGCTGTACGAGGTTTTGAACCGTGCTGTCATGAAAATTAAGAAAAACGAAAAATCTCTTTTTCTGTCTTTGTCGGGGGAAATGGTGCGCATTCTGGTTTATGAGATTAAATACCTTGAAGTACAGCAAAATTATGTAACGATTCATGCCGAAAATAATTATACCGTTAAAAAGACCCTTGGAGAGTTTGAGCGGGAATTAGATGAACGGTTTTACAGAATGGGGCGCTCTTTTATTGTCAATCTCTCTTGTATCAATAGAATTACCAAAAACAATGTTTTCCTTTCTGATGGGTCGGTCATTCCTCTGCCCAGAGGTCAATATGAACCTTTAAACAAAGCGTTTATTGAGCATGCATAACGGAGGCGCATATGAAACTTTTTTCAAAACAAATTGACAAGCACCTGGCTGCTTATCAACGGGAACTGATTGAAACCCATTATGCAGAAGTTGAGAATATGTATAAGCAGATTCGCGGCTGGCGTCATGATTATCGAAATCACATCCAGGTGATGAAAGCTTATGCTGCAAGCGGAGATATGAATGCAATTAAAAAGTATCTGGGTGAATTGGAAACAGATTTATCCACGGTAGATACTGTCATTAAAACAGGAAATCCGATGGCAGACGCTATTCTCAACAGCAAAATCTCTCTTGCCAAATCAAGGCATGTCTCCGTGAAAGCAGATGTTTTCATTCCGCTTGCTTTAAAAACCTCAGAGCTTGATTTGTGTGTAATTATAGGCAATCTTTTCGATAACGCCATTGAAGCCAGTTTGGTGCTGCCCGAAGAAAAGCGGCTGATCCGTATTTATATGGATATGAAAAACACACAGCTTTATATTTCCTTTACCAACTTTACTGCCACAAAAAAGCAAAAGAAGCAAAACGGAAGATTTCAAACCACAAAAGGTGAAGGTCACGGCTTTGGTTTAATCCGAATGGATACGATCATTGAGCGTTTGGACGGATATATCAACCGAAACAGTGAGGACGGCGCATTTACCACAGAAATATTGATTCCGCAAAAATAATACAGTTCATCACCCGTAAATAACAGTTCATCACCCAAACATAAAATCCGGCAGCCTGTCATGATAAACTAAGAGGCAGAAAGGGGTGAGGATTTTGGAAAAAGAGAAAGAAAAAACTGCAAAGCCCAAATATAATATGTGGCAGTGCTCTGCTTATATGATTGCGCTTGCGTGGCGTGAAAAAGAGAAAAAAGTCTTATTTTTATGCTTGTTACAGGTTTTTCTTGCAGTAGCAAGTAATTTGGTCAATCTCTATGTATCGCCGTCTATTCTGTCGGTTGTGGAACGGCGGGCTTCGATTATGGAATTGATAACGACTGTTTTGATATTTGTCCTACTGATTATGTTTTGTTCCGCGGCCACTTCTTATGTAAATTCCAATACTTTATACGGAAGGATCACCGTCCGTTTAGCCGTGATTGCCGCTGTGAATAAAAAAGCTTGTACCACATCGTACCCCAACCTAACAGATGAAAAGTTTATCAAGTTGAGTTCCAAATCACAACAAGCAACAAGCAACAACCGGGAAGCTACCGAAGCTATTTGGGAAACGCTCACGTCACTGATGCAAAACAGTATCGGTTTTGTTATTTATCTTTTTTTGCTGGTGTCGCTGGATATATGGTTAATGCTTGTCATATTATTTACAGCTTTAATCGGATATTTTGTAAACAAAAAACTGACCGGCTACGGATATCGGCATCGGGAAGAAGAAGGCGAGATATCCGCAAAGCTTTGGTATCAAATTTGGCAAGCCAAAAATGATACCGCGGCAAAAGATATCCGAATTTTCGGTATGAAGCCGTTGATGCAGGAGATTAGCGGCAAAGCGATGGCTGCTTATACTGCCTTTCACCGCCGTGCGCATAACATCTACATATGGGGAAGCATATTGGACCTCGTGCTGGCGTTTCTGCGAAATGGACTTGCCTATTGTGTTTTGATTTATCTGGTATTGACTAACGGACTAAGCGTTTCTGCATTTCTTCTCTATTTTTCTGCGGTCAATGGCTTTACAGCATGGGTAAGCGGAATTTTAGGGAGCATGACGACCCTGCATCGTCAAAGCCTTGATATTTCTACAGTAAAAGAATTTCTGGAATATCCGGAGCCTTTTCGTTTTGAAGACGGGGAAAAACTATCCGTTTCTGCCGATGTCCAACACGAACTAACGCTTGAAAATGTGTCTTTTAAATATCCGGGAGCAGAAGACTACACGCTGGAGAATATTAACATTACCATTCATCCCGGGGAAAAGGTCGCGGTTGTCGGACTGAACGGCGCAGGTAAGACCACGCTCGTCAAACTTATCTGCGGTTTTTTTGACCCGACACGCGGAAGGGTTTTGCTTGACGGAAAGGATATCCGAGATTATAACCGGCAGGACTATTATGCGATGTTTTCGGCAGTTTTTCAGGATTTTTCGCTGCTTGCGGGAACGGTAGCCACCAATGTGGCACAAGCAGAGGAAAATCATGATATGGAGCGTATTCGGGATTGTGTGGAAAAAGCGGGGCTGACCGCTAAGATCGATTCCTTGAAAGGCGGCTATCAAACCTATTTAAATCGAACGATCTATGAGGACGGAGCGGAACTGTCCGGCGGAGAAACGCAAAAGCTGATGCTTGCCCGCGCTCTTTACAAAAAAGCACCGTTTATCATTCTGGACGAGCCGACCGCCGCTCTTGACCCGATTGCGGAAGCAGATATGTACAACAAGTACAACGAAATGACCAAAGGCTGCACTTCTGTTTACATTTCCCACCGTCTTGCTTCTACCCGCTTTTGTGACCGGATTCTCTTAATCAACGATCACAGAGGTGCGGAAGAAGGCACTCACGAGGAATTGCTGAAGCTTTCCGGGGAATACGCGCGGTTGTTTGATATTCAGAGTAAATATTACCGAGAGGGGGATGTTTATGAAAAAGAACAAGAAACTGCTGACCTGGTGTGAAGCATGGAAACTGAACAGGCGAGCTTTTGCTCTGATTTATAAGCGCTGCCCCCACATGATCATATCCCGATTGGTTTGTGTCGTTTGGGACGCGCTAACCCCTTATATTGGAATTTATCTTTCTGCCCTGCTGATTACGGAATTGACCGAAGCCCGAAATCCATCTGTACTAACGAAACTTGTTCTGATTATCCTGCTTTCGGCGGCACTGATTTCTCTTATCGCTGCTTTTTTGCACAGATGGCGTGATGTTGAGTGTGCTGGGCTTTATTACAAGGTACAGCAGATATTTTCCGAAAAAATGATGAGCATGGACTACCCGGATGCGGATGATCCTAAAACACATGAGCTGTATAATACCATTGAGCAAAACCGCAACGGCGGCGGTTGGGGATTAAACCAGGTATACGGGCATATCGAAGGGATTCTATCAGCGGCGCTCACATTGCTGGGTGGTATTGCTTTGACGGTCTCACTGTTTACAAGCCGTGTGCCGGAATCCTCCGGCGGATATACCGTTCTAAACAATCCATTGTTTATCCTGATGATTATTGCGGTTATGTTGGCAATCACCTATTTTGCGCCTGTACTTTCCAATAAAGCGGGAAGCTATTATGCGGTTAATTCGGATTCTCATAACTTTGCCAATCGTCTGTTTGGATATTTCGGTTTTTTGGGTTTTAAAAACGATCTGGCAGGAGATGTGCGAATTTACCGGCAGGATTTGATTTGTGATAAATATAGCAAAGATAAAACCGGGGCATTTAATTCAAAAGGAATATTTGCAGAATTAGCAAAAGGGCCAATCGGTCTATACAACGCTGCATCATCGGCTGTGTCTGTTTTATTTACAGGGGTAGTCTACACCTTTGTATGCTTGAAAGCGTTAGGCGGAGCTTTTGGAATCGGCGCTGTTACGCAATATGTATCTGCTATTACGCGGGTTGCGGGAAGCATTGGTTCTTCGATCGGAATAATGGGTGGAATGCGAAACAATGCTTCATTTCTTAAACTAATCTTTGCATTCCTGGATATTTCCAATCGGATGTACCAAGGCAGCTTGACGGTAGAAAAGCGGGTGGATCGGGATTATGGAATCGAGTTTTGTAATGTTTCTTTCCGATATCCCGGAAGTGAAACGTATGCGCTGCGAAATGTTTCGATGAAATTCCGTGTTGGAGAACGGCTCGCCGTTGTGGGGATGAACGGAAGCGGAAAAACTACCTTTATCAAGTTGTTGTGTCGTCTATATGATCCCACAGAAGGGGAAATATTGCTCAATGGAATTGATATTAAAAAATATAATTACGATGAATATATGTCTGTTTTTTCGGTAGTGTTTCAAGATTTTAAATTGTTTTCTTATTCTCTCGGTGAAAATGTGGCGGCAGCAATCAATTACGATTATGCATTAGCAGAACGGTGTTTGATAGATTCCGGTTTTAAAGCGCGGTTACAAGAAATGCCGAATGGGTTAAACACATATTTATATAAGGATTTTTGCAAGCAAGGTATCGAAATCTCCGGCGGAGAAGCGCAGAAGATTGCCCTTGCCAGAGCGCTGTATAAGGATGCGCCGTTTATTGTCCTGGACGAACCTACCGCTGCTTTGGATCCAATCGCAGAAGCTGAAGTTTACAATAACTTTAACAAGATTGTGGATGATAAAACAGCCATTTACATCAGCCACCGGCTTTCTTCCTGCCGTTTCTGTGATAATATTGCTGTATTTGATAATGGTCAGATCGTGCAGCAAGGCAGCCATGAGGAACTGGTTGCAGATGAGAACGGTCAATATCACAAGTTGTGGTATGCGCAGGCACAATATTATAAAAATCCTATAAAATAAGGGTTTTATATTTTTTCTGAAATCTATATTCGGAAATTACTGAACATAAAAAATTACATTTTGCTCCTTAATATTTTTTAACAACAAAAAATACGATTGACTTATTGTGCTAAGTAAATAACCCGTCTTTGACAGTCAGGAAGAGAGAAACTGCCATAAAAGCCTTGTATAAAGGAGTTTTATGGCAGGG
>USLW01000042.1 GCA_900555605.1 uncultured Clostridium sp.
GCCGTCGTCGGAGCGCGCCGGAGGCTTTTTACGGAAAAATATTTAATTGAAAGTCGGCCTGTTTCTGAGTATAATTTGATTGATCGCAATTTCTGATTTCGGGAGGAAAGAGATATGGGTTTATTGAAAGCAATCGGCGGAGCAATCGGCAGTGTAATGGGGGATCAGTGGCTGGATTCCATCCGGTGCGCGGATATGGGACAGAGTATTCTGATGAAACGTGTTACAACGAAAACCGGACAAATCAGCAAGGGTTCCAGGATCATTGTGGAACCGGGACAGGTGGCGCTGATTGTGGATACCGGCGTGGTACGGGACGGAACTGCCGAGCCCGGCGGATTTATATATGACGACAGCACATCGCCTTCCTTTTTCGGCGGGAATTTCGGCGCGGTATTCAAGGAAATGTGGGAGCGCTTCAAATATGAGGGCACCCCGGCAAAAGGACAGGCGGTATACTATTTTAATACAAAAGAGATTATGGGAAATAAGTTCGGAACGCCGGCGCCGATTCCGTATAAGGATTGGGGACATCCTAATTTCAACCCGCGAACCAATGCGCTGTATGCAATGGCTGTAGAGATTAAGGCCTTCGGCAAATATACGTTTCGGATCAACAACCCGTTTGCTTTTATGAACCGTGTGGCCGGCACTGCCGAGGTTTACCGCAGGGAGGAAGTAGAGGAGCAGCTCCGATCTGAATTTATTGCTGCATTCCGCAATACGCTGGCGGAGCTGGGCAGCGATACATACAAAATCGAGGCGCTGGACCTGCCTCATAAGGACGACGAAATCAAAACTGCCATGATCGAAAAAGGCTACGATGTATCCATTCGGGAAAGAGGCATTGAAATTCTGGCGGTATCCGTGGAGAGTATTAAGTTCACGGAGGAGTCCGACAAAAAAATCAAAGATTATGAACTTTCTGATGCTTATACGCAAAGCGGATATCTGGCCGGTGCTGCCGGCAGGGCCATGGAAGGCGCCGCGGGAAATGCGGCAGGCGCCATGACAGGCTTTATGGGCTTTGGCATGGCGGGAAACGCCGCAGGAAATATGGGCGTGAATCCTGGACAAGGGATGCAGATGCAGCAAAGCCAGCTGGAGCAGATGCGCAGGGATCAGGCCGCGGCGGAGCAGACGGCACAGATGAAAGCCAAGGCTTCTGCAGCAGACGGCTGGCAATGTGCGTGCGGCGCGGATAACCGAGGAAAGTTCTGTTCCGAGTGCGGAAAACCTGCGCCTGTGCCGAAAGCCTCTGCTGAAGGCTGGACTTGTACATGCGGCGCGGTGAATCATGGAAAGTTCTGCTCGGAATGCGGGCAAAAAGCACCTGTGGTTTTGGATGCAGTATGCGAAGCCTGCGGCTATACCGGTGAAAAGCCTTTCCGGTTCTGTCCGGAATGCGGCGCGGAGAATCAGGCGTAAATCTGTAAGAAGACGGACTGATACCGGGAAAGGAATCTGGATTCCATGAAACATCGTATTTTGACACTTTTACTGATTTGTTTACTGGCAGCCGCCCTATTTGGCAACTTCGCCGGAGCCTCCTTCGGCGGAGGAATCGATCATGATAATGACTATGTTCCCGGCGGAGACGGCGGAGGCGGAAGTTGGGGGGACTCCGGAGGCGGAAGCTGGGGAGACAGTGATTGGGGGGATTCCGGAGACGGAGGCGGAATTGCTTTTATCGGCGGAGACAGCGGTGCAATTGTAATTTTTATTGTGGTTGCCGTAATCTTCCTAGTGGTTTTTGTAGGAATCAAAAAATCCAATCAAAGACACAGAAATTCCGGCCCCATCCGAATGGTGAACACCGCGCGGGTGGATCCGGCAAGCCTCCAGCGCCTGAAAACTTTAGATCCGCAGTTTAGTGAATCCGGCATGCTGGGCAGAGTCAGCAATTTATTTGTCACAATCCAGCAGGCCTGGTGCGCGCTGGATTATGAACCGATCCGGCCGTTTATGAGTAACGCGCTGTATGAACAGCAGCTCAAACAGCTGCAGGCAATGATTGCGGCGGATAGGAAAAATATCTCGTCTGACATTGCGGTGGTTGAGACAAAGCTTGAATCCTTTGAGACGGACGGCCATAATGAATATCTGAATGTGTGGCTGCGCGTTAAACTAAAAGACTATGTAGCAAAGATCAGCAATCCGGATGTAATTTTGGCAGGAAGCCGCGATAAAACATATTATCTTGATTTCAGATGGCAGATGATGCGCTCCGCCGGCGGCGTCACGGATGTGCAGACAGACGGCGTAAAAACAGGTGAGTGTCCCTGCTGCGGTGCGAATATCAATATGAACCAGTCCGGGAAATGTGCGTACTGCGGTTCCGTCATTTCCGTGACAGCGCATGATTGGGTACTGAACAAAATCGATAAGCTGCAGCAGATCTCAAGGTAGAGCAAATGAAGTTTTCAGGGGACTGATGAATTACGCAGAAACGCGGAAGGGCTGAATTGTATATGCTTTGCACGGTCTACGGGTCGTGTCGCAGCCTTTCCGCCGTACTTTCAAGACACGGCAGGAGCGTTTCGATATTTTTGACAGTGTCCGGGTCAAAGGCGTGTTCTACCCTTTCTACCAGCTCCAGTTCACTGTCACTGCCATTTACCAGACAAAAAAATTGCTGCAGAATATTATGACGGTGAAGCAAATATCCGCCGAGCTCCAATCCTTTTTTTGTGAGTCGGATCATTCCGTATGGTTCAAATTCTACCAGCCCCTGTTCTTTCAGCTTATTTACCATTTTAGAGGAGGATGGCGGTGTAACGTTCAGACGGGAGGCTAAATGCTTCACGCGGATAAATTCTTCTTTATCGTTCATATCCGAGGTTTCCCGGTAAATCATTTCCAGATAGTCTTCCATGGCAGGAGAGAGGGTGCTGCTGCTGATGCGGTCATATCCCTTTTGTGTATAAAATTCATTTTTGCTCATCCGTACGCTCCTCCTGCCGTATCCGCGCTGCCGCGGCGCTTCTACCATCATATATATGACGGCAGATTCCCCGCGTATGCGCGCCGAATCGGTATATACCGGCGGAAGCCGAATGCCGTGGCTTTCGCTTGCTTCGAAAGTTTCGGATTGGTATAATTTACGCTGTAATGAAAAAACAAAAATGTGCAGGCGCTGCAGTGCGTGAGGAGCGGTAAACAATGAGAAACATGTTTGCGGATTATTTAACTGAGATAGGGCTGAAAACGCAGGCCGCGGAATATCTGTCATACGGACTGCTGATTCTGCTGGAGCTACTGATCTGCGTGCTGAGTCAGATGATCGCAAAAATCGTGATTGTAAAAATATTTCGGAAAATTGCGCAGCGAAAGGACGGCGGGTGGACGGACTGCATGCTCAGCAGAAAGGTATACCAGCGCTTTTCGCATATTATCCCGCCGCTGGTAATCTACTTTTTTGCTCCGTATTTTAAGGGGGTTAGTGCTTTTCTTGCAAAAGCGGCTTCCATCTATCTTCTGCTGGTGATTGTCATGATTGCATCCGCATTTTTAGATGCGCTGGATGATTTCTATCGTACCTTTGAGGTGTCCAAAACGCATCCGCTGAAAAGTGTCCTGCAGATTATTAAAATTATTTTCTGTGTTGTGATGGCCATTTTGATGATTTCGCTTCTGATCGGGGAAAGTCCTCTTGTTCTGCTGGGCAGCATCGGCGCTATGACAGCCGTACTTTCTTTAATATTTAAAGATTTAATTGTAGGTTTTGTGGCGGGAATCCGTTTGACTGCGGATGATATGATCCGCATCGGAGATTGGATTGAAATGCCGAAATGCAATGCTGACGGCGATGTGGTGGAAATTACGCTGACCACGGTGAAGGTAATGAATTTTGACAAAACGATTACTTATATTCCCGCATATACGATGGTTTCCGATGCATTCATCAACTGGCGCAATATGACGGATATCGGCGGGCGCAGAATCAAACGATGCATTTATATTGATGTCAACAGCATTTGCTTTTGTACCCCCGAGATGCTTGCACATTTCAGAAAGATCGCGCTGCTCAGAGATTATATCAATGAACGGACACAGGAGATTGAAGCGTATAATCAAGCAAACCATGTAGATACCGGGACCCTTGTCAATGGCCGGCACATGACCAATATCGGCACCTTCCGGATTTATATTGAACAATATATCAAGCAGCATCCGAAAACAAATCTGAATCTGCTGCATCTGGTGCGTCAGCTTCCCGATACGGGAAAGGGACTTCCGATTGAAATCTACATGTTTACAAATGATACGAAATGGGAAAATTATGAGGCCATTCAATGTGACATTTTCGATCATTTGCTGGCGGTGGTCCCTGAATTCGGACTTCGGGTATTCCAGGAGCCTTCGGGGCGGGATTTTCAATCGATGCAAGGCTGACCGGAAGCATATTTGAAAAAGGACTGTTGCCCTTAAGGCTCTTTTTACATTTAAGAAAGTAATAAGAAAACAGTTGCCACAAGACCAATCACAGTCAAGACGGTGAAAAACACAACACAGCTTTTAATGGCTTTTATATATGACATTTTTCTGAGTAATAAATATTCTGTTTTTTCTTCCGGGGTTAAATCCGTTTCATAAATTGTATAAAACTGTTCGTAAGGATTACCTTGTTCATCTTCATATTGAAAAACGCCTTCTGGTAATTCCAGCCCCTCTTTTTTCATTTTGATATATTTTTTGTTGTCCTCTTCTGAACAGTCAATTTTCTGCAAAAAATCAACCCCATATCGCAGATCCTTTAAAACATCTTTTAAATTATTGATTTTATTTGCCATTAAAAGCACTCCTTTTAAATGATTTGAGATCATTTTTTTGCATTATAACACATTGCTAAAAAAAGTAAAATCTATGCTGAAAAATTGCAGTTGCTTTTCAATTGTCATATTTATTTTAACTTCGATAAAGCGAAGAAATAAATTAAAAAATGAGAAAATATTAACATAAAAGTAAACCATTATTATGAAAGCTTGCGTGAAACTCAAAACAAAAATGAAGTGAAAAACTTGGAAACCTTTGCTACCGCGAATGGTTTCGCTCTTCGGGGAATACACCCTCGAAGAATGCGGTGCAATATTGCTTTCCATTATGTTTTATGACAAAACTGGCGGAACACAACCCATTCCAAAGAAATTGGCGGAAGTTATTGAAAAAGACAGCGCAACAAGAGCACTTTTTCAAAGCTATATGGAGAAAACCGCAGCCACCTCAAAAGGGCGTGTAAACAAACACAAACGCAAAAAAAACATGCCAGAAATTGAAAAGTAAGCAAAGCAAAGGACACCCACTCCAAAAGGCAGATGTCCTAAAAAGTCAGTATTTATAGGGTTTCGCCTATTAGAAATATCTCTTAAGAAGTCCCTCAAACGCTTTACCATGGCGCGCTTCATCTTTTGCCATTTCATGCACCGTGTCATGAATTGCATCCAGATTCAGTTTTTTTGCTAAAGCAGCCAGCTCCTTTTTGCCTGCCGTGGCGCCATGCTCAGCGGCCACTCTTAATTCCAGATTCTTTTTGGTGCTGTCGGTTACACATTCGCCCAGCAGTTCTGCAAATTTTGCAGCATGCTCTGCTTCTTCAAAAGCAGCCAGCTTGTAAAATGCACCGATTTCGGGATAACCCTCCCGCTCTGCGACACGTGCCATTGCCAGATACATGCCGACTTCTGTACATTCGCCTTCGAAATTTGCCCGAAGTCCTTTTATTACTTCCTCGTCAACGCCTTTGGCAACGCCGACTCTATGTTCGTCTGCCCAGACGAGACCCTCTGCAGCAGCCTGCTCTCTGAATTTATTGGCAGGCGCCTTACAAATCGGACAGAATTCAGGGGCACTGTCACCCTCGTGTACGTAGCCGCATATTGTGCAAACAAATTTTTTCATTATAATCAACCTCCATAAAATAGTTTTATAATGAATTATTGAAAAACAATAATTATTACTGTTTTTATTATACACGGACTTTTTTGTTTGTCAACCCTCTTTCCAAAAATATTTTACAGATCCTTCCGAAAAAAATGCACGGAGGCAAGGGTGGGAGCGGTGCTTTTTTCTGCTCCTTCCGCTTGACTATCTGAATAAACCTGCTAAAATATATCATATATATTTTATATATCGCTTTGGGTTCATGTTGTTAAGGATGGGAATTTAGACTGGGAGGAATGAAAATACATGCACTGTAACTTAAAATGCCGGTTCACCGCTGCTATGCCGATAGCTGTGCTTATTGCTGCATACACGGAATGTCCCGGCAGCAAAACAGTCTCTGCCCCATCCGCTGTCAGCGTCGCCTCTTTTGGCATAACAATCTGCTGCAGTCTCTCACTTTTTATATCGCTTTTGTAAACGCTCCGGCATAAAGATGTCCGAGCGATTTTATGTATGCAAAGAGAGAACCATGTGAGACGTCATTGTACGGACCGGCATGCAGACGCAGAGCAGGCCTTGCGGACAATTGGATGTCTCCCAATTTTGACCTGAAAGGAATGGATATATAATATGGCGGGAATCGGATTGGATATCGGCACGACTACCATCAGTGCCGTTATGATAGATGCGCAGAGCGGGGAGGTTTTGAAAAGCTGCACAAAGCCAAATCGCTCCGGGCTTTGTTCGGAAAGAGGAATGGATGAGCTGCAGGATCCGCAACAAATTTGCGGGATTATTGATGGTATCTTAGAGGAAATGCTGATGGCTCCAGAACCGATCGTATCGATCGGCATCACAGGCCAAATGCATGGAATCTTGTATTTGAATGCAGACGGAGACGCAGTGAGTCCGTTATATACTTGGCGTGACGAATGCGGCAATCAGCCTTACCGGGATGGAAAAAGCTATGCGGAGAATTTGTCCTGCACAACAGGATATGCGGCGGCTTCCGGATTCGGCTGCACGACGCATTATTATCATTTTATTAATCGTAAGATTCCGGCAGAGGCAGTATGTTTTTGCTCTATCCAGGATTATGCGGCGCTGCATTTGACCGGCAGGCATGCGCCGCTGGTTCACAGCTCAAATGCGGCGAGCTTTGGCCTGTTCGACTTTCACACGATGTGTTTTGATCACAATGCGTTTCAACAGGCAGGTATGGATCCGTCGATTCTTCCATCTGTCACCTCGGCTTGTGAGATTGTCGGCTATTATAAAGGTAAAATTCCGGTGAGTGTCGGCGTAGGGGATAATCAAGCCAGCTTTTTAGGCTCTGTGCGGGACTGGAAGAACAGTGTTCTGCTGAATATGGGAACAGGCAGCCAAATTACATTTGCTGCAGAGCATTATGCACAGCTTCCGGGGCTGGAATGCCGGCCCTGTATGGAGAACCTGTTTCTCCAGGCCGGCTCTTCCCTGTGCGGGGGTCGTTCTTTCGCGCTGCTGGAGGATTTTTTCAGAAAGTGTGCAGAATTAGTGACGGGTCAGCCGGTTGCTTCCGCTTACCCTGGCATTGACCGCTGCATTGCGGAAATGCTTGCGGATCAGGCTGAGGCGCCATGGATCTCTTCTCTTGCGGTATCCACGAAATTCTGCGGAACCCGGTCAGACCCGTATGAACGCGGCAGCATTATGAATATCGGAACGGACAATTTTACTCCGCAGAATATGATTGTCGGGTTCATCTATGGAGCTGTCAGCGAGTTATACGATATGTACCGCGTGTGGAGCGGAACACATTCTCTTTTAATCGGATCTGGAAACGGACTCCGCAGCAATCGGCTGATGCAGCGGATTGCGGAAGAAATTTTCGGTATGCGATTGTACATACCGGCACATATGGAAGAGGCTGCGTTCGGTGCGGCACTGGTTGGCCTGGTAAGCGCCGGCTGCTGTAAAAATTTCTGTGAGGCCCAGAGGCTGATCCGATACATCTCATTTCCTCCTTTTTCCCAAAACAGAAAATAAATTGCATACCTTTCGGGACCCATGGTATAATAGAAGCAGACAAGGCGATTTCATCGCATAGCATATACCGAGAAATGTTGCGGCGGCAATCATTTATACGGAAGATAAGTCAGCAGAAAGATTGAGGTGTATCGGTCATGGGTCAAGAGAACGAAGGCAAGTCCTCCGGGAATTGGAAGGGCTGGGGAGGCGGTCAGAAAAAAGGCACGGGAAAGACGGAAATTGTAATTATTGTCCTTCTGAGTGTCATGATCGTTTTATGTGCGGTACTTATTTTTATGAAAGTAATGGATCGGAATACGGATCGTACCGTCCGGGTGGATCCTACGCCGAGCGGCAGCGCTACGGAGGGACCGGATCAGACGCCGGGAACGGGGACGGAAAATCCCACGCCGACATCGGAGCCTACCCCTACGCCGGTTCCGCCTGAGGATTGGACGCTGGTGGAGTATACAGGAAGGATTGAACATATTTTTACGCATTCTCTGCTTGCTTTCCCGGAGCTGTCCTTTCCGGCGGGGATGAAGCCGGAATCTATTGTTTCCAGTACGTATTTTATTGACTGCATTACGGTAAAGGAATTCAAAATGCTGCTGGAGAAACTGTATCAGGACGGCTACATGCTGGTTAATGCTAATGATATCTATGAAGCGGTGACCGCGGACGGCATAACAAAGTACGAGGTAAAGAGCAAGCTGATGTTCCCGCAGGGAAAGAAGCCCCTGATTCTTTCGTTTGATGATGTTAACTATTACAGCACAAAACAGGGCAAAGGCATGGTTGGCAAGCTGATTCTGGATGATTCCGGAAAGGTTGTTACGTATACAAAAATGAAGGACGGCTCCGAAGTGATCAGTGATGACAATGAGCATATCCCGATTTTGGACCGATTTGTGGCGGAGCATCCTGATTTTTCTTTTAACGGAGCAAAAGGAATGCTCTGTCTGACGGGGTATGACGGAATTCTCGGGTACCGGACGAACAGAGCCTCTCAGAATAAAGAAGCGGAAATTGCGGCGGTTCAGCCTGTGATCCAGGCCCTGAAAAATACGGGCTGGTATTTTGCCAGTCACTCCTATAAGCATGGATATATGACAAATTATAGCGTGAACGATATGAAAGACTGTGCGGAAAAATTCAGAAATGAGGTCGTTCCGCTGATCGGAGAGACGAAACTGTATGTGTTTCCGTACGGCGACTGGGGAACGCGAACAAAAGCGGCGGATGAGATCACTGCGGTGCGCAAGGTGCTTGTGGATTACGGGTTTACGTATTTTGCAGGCGTGGGGATCGACTGGTATTCCAAAACGCGCAATGACTTTGCAAATTGTATTCTGCAGGACCGTGCCAATATAGACGGAACGTCTCTGCTGCTATACGGAGACCGTCTGCAGTATTATTGGTGGGACAACGGAAATACCACGGATCGATTCCCGCATCTGAACACAGAGGAGATTTATGATGCTGAGGGGAGAGGCGGCCTGTCCTTTGAGAAAGCAAAAATTTATTATCATATGAATAAATATAAGGATTCTTATGAGGTGGCTAAGCAGGTGCTCCAATATATGGATGAACACCCGCGGGTTACGTACGCGGATGCGAAAAAGGCGATTGCGGCGGAATAAGTTGGGCATTGTGCATAATTGTGTTCACAAAAAATTGTTGTTTTAAGGACTTCCCTTTGAGGCATGCAAGTGCTATTATATAAAAAGTTGCATGCCCCTTGTGGTGATGTGTTATATTTATGTAGGAGGTTACATACATGGCAAGCGTTAAGCTAAAGAATATTTACAAAAAGTATCCCGGTGGCGTCACTGCTGTAAATGACTTCAATTTAGATATCGCGGACAGAGAGTTCGTGGTTCTGGTTGGGCCTTCCGGCTGCGGTAAGTCTACCACGCTGAGAATGGTTGCGGGGCTGGAGGAAATTACTTCGGGAGAACTTTTGATCGACGGAAAGCTGGTCAATGATATCGCACCGAAGGACAGGGATATTGCTATGGTGTTCCAGAACTACGCGCTGTATCCGCATATGACGGTGTTCGAAAATATGGCGTTCGGTTTAAAGCTGAGAAAAACCCCGAAGGGTGAGATCAAGAAGCGTGTAGCAGAAGCCGCCAGAATTCTCGAAATTGAACATCTGCTCGATCGTTCTATTAAGGCTTTGTCCGGCGGTCAGAGACAGAGAGTAGCGCTTGGCCGTGCAATTGTACGTGAGCCGAAAGTATTCTTAATGGATGAACCGCTTTCCAACCTGGATGCAAAGCTGCGTGCCCAGATGCGTACAGAGATCATTAAACTGCATCAGAAACTGCAGACTACAATTATATACGTTACCCATGACCAGACAGAGGCTATGACAATGGGTTCCCGGATTGTCGTTATGAAGGACGGTTATATTCAGCAGGTAGACAGTCCCCAGCTTCTGTATGAGAAGCCGGTCAACATGTTCGTCGCCGGCTTTATCGGAAGCCCGCAGATGAACTTTATCAATACGCGTGTGGAGAAAACCAACGGAGAGGTATATCTGCGAATCGGCAGATGGACCATTAAGCTTCCGGAGGCAAAGGCAAAGAAACTTGAAGAGGGCGGATATATTGATAAAGAAGTTGTGATGGGAATCCGTTCCGAGCATGTACACGATGAAGCCATGTATTTAGAGGCTTACAAGGATTCACAGATTGAATCTACCATTGAGGTGGTGGAGCTGCTCGGTTCTGAATCGCTGCTGTATATGATGCTGGAGGGAACCTTATTTGTTGCAAAAGTAAAGCCGCGCTCCAATATCTATGTGGGAGATGTCATGCGTTTTGCATTGAACCCGAATAAGGTTCATGTGTTTGATAAAGAGACGGAAAACGTGGTCTGTAACTGAGCTTTGTTAATTTACCGATTACAGATGCGCTCAGAG